>DAOVBJ010000032.1 GCA_030670615.1 Candidatus Bathyarchaeota archaeon
CATAAATTAAAGTAGAAGAATGATTTAGGTTTTTTACTTTCAAATCCATTTGCCAGTCGTTCATATCATCATGGATTCGCCATCCCATCGAATAATGCTTCAGGAATTTGCTTAATATAGGAATTTTCCCTTCGTTGTCCGTGGTAATTGCCATGGCCGCGAGAGTGGGCATTACTGCCGCTGAAATATATCTGGAAGATTCTTTTAAAAACGATTCCGAGAACGGGTCAAAGCTGTGCTCGTAGTTGGATGTGAGGTTCCAGCTTTCATATTGCGCCAGCTCCTTGATATAATTTGCAAGGTAATACCAGAACTTTGAATCTGGATCGCAAAGATCATCAAAAACCGCCAAATACCTATGACGATACATGTTTGCTAAAGCAAAATAATGAAGCTTTGATGAAGGCTCGTTATCTATAATGTCGTCATGAATAGTGGTAGCTATAAGAGAATAAACTAGCCCTAGCGCAAGCCTTCTTGTAGTCTGTTTGTTTGTAAGACCGAATGCTTCTGCAAACCAAAATACCGAATAGGGGATGGGCCTTCCTAAATAAGGATCAATTTTAATTATTCGAGCCTTATCGGATAATATTATGAGCCGTTTTCTTACATAATATTCTGCAAGAAATTTTAATGAATTCGGATAAGTGAGACTCTCTTCTCGGATCCTTTCCCTTATCCAATTAATGTCCTTTGAAAAATCGGTGTATATTTCAGAACCGATCAAATTAATCAGAACATCATTGGATCGTCTTCATATCTTTTCTTGCTCTTAAGCTCGCTTTCCTGGGAATCCAAGCTCTTGGCAATATCCTCAAGAACTTCTACTTCATAGCCTTTTGGAAGGGCAGCCATATCTGGCAACTTTCGGAGGAGTAATTCTGTTAAGATTAGTACTTCCTTTTTTGCCTTTGTGCTTAGGGTTAGTCCTTCGGCTGCAAGTACTTTTACAGGATTAGCTAAAAAATGTACTCGAACTACTGCGTCTGAGTTCACTTTTACGAAAAAACGTCTCAGCGAATCGGAGTTTGAGGTTGAAATGTAATCAGACATCAATATTCACAAATATGTATTTGCGTGTTTATACTATAAGAATTTTTCGAATCAGAAACAAGTCCTTGGTTATCAGATCCAGAGATTGGTAAGGCTTTGGAGGAACAAGAATGACCTCGTCGAAAACAGCCAAGTTACTCTTAGAAGGACGTGGCTCTTTTCTAGGAATGGAGAAAGGCTGTTTCGTCGTTAAAGATAAGCACGGAGAAGTGGGACGATATCCTCTCTTCGAAAAAGAGATTGGAGAAGTTATTCTGAAAAGCGGTAATGCTGTTTCAACGGGTGCTTTATCATCCCTAGGTTTTTGGGGTATTGATGTATTAATAACTACTCAGCGAGGACGCCCTGTTGCGATGTTGAAGAGTCTTGATGATGATTCCCATGTTAAAACCAGGCTTTGCCAATATGAAGCGGTCAATAACGAGAAAGGGGTACACATCGCTAAGCAGTTTGTTTTTGGGAAGTTCGATGGACAGAACAAGATCCTTCGCAAATATAACCTTACAACTCACGATTCAACATATTAAGAGAAGATTGGTAAGCTGAAAGCCAGTAAGTTGAATCCTACATTAAGACGACGATTGATGGCGTACGAATCCAAGTTCACGAAGCACTATTTTAACCAGATCTTCTCCTTGTTCCCAGAGAAGATAAGACCTGAAGGGAGAAGGACGTTTAAGGCGTATGATGGGACGAATAACCTCTTTAATCTGGCGTATGAGATGTTGAGTTGGAAGGTTCACCGAGCCTTGATCAAGGCGAAGCTTGAACCGTATCTCGGTTTCCTTCATTCAACGCAGTATGGGAAGCCTAGTTTGGTTTGCGATTTTCAAGAGTTGTATCGTCATCTCATGGATGACTTTCTTATCCAGTATTGTCAGACGTTAGGTGCAAAGGATTTCATCGTGAAAACAGAGGATATGACGAGAAAGAAGAAGGGAAAAAGAGTTTATTTAAACGATGCACAAACCAGAGACTTGATGAAACAATTGAATAAGTTCTTTGAATCCTTTATTGAAGTTCCGAGCGCGCGCGCGCGACGCTAAGAAATGAGGTAATAGATTACCTTGTGAGTCATGCAATCGAACCCTACAGGGAAGTCACGAATAGACTCATCAAAATGGTCAATGAGGATGCGTATAAACGGAAATAAAAGGTTGTAGAAGCTTTATCCCGACTCAACGAAATGATGGATGCTTGTGAAGTTCGCTACGTCGATAATCTATATCTTAAATTCATTAGTTCTAAATAAAAACATGAACGCTCTACTCTCATCATGAGCAATAAGGGTGAGAAGAGGGATCAATCTAAGAGGACTTTGAACAGAGGGACTGAACAGGTTCTTCAAGAAGCCAAGATTGTTGCTCGATGGGCTAAGAAGCCCTTCTACATTTCCTGAATAGCTAGCTAGCGACGCTGAGGCGTTAAGCCATCTGCCTATATCTTTATTATTTCCCTATCCTTCCCCCCTTCAAGGGGGAAAAGTGGGCAAAAACAAAGTAACAGCCTTTACGAGGCTTCTGCGGCCAATAAACAGCGTCATGATGGCGTTTGCAGTCATGATAGGAGCGGTCACCCTTCAAAAGAGCGTGTTTCCCATTACGCCTCTTCTCCTGGGATTTGTAACCGCCTTCACCTTAAACGGCGCCTCCATGGTGACTAATGATTACTGGGACAGAAGCGTCGACGCCATTAACGAACCCACCCGCCCCATACCGAGTGGCCAAGTCTCTACAGGCGAAGCCTTAACCTACGCCTCAATCCTGATCACCATAGGCTTGGCCTCGGCTTATCTGACAAATCTTGCTTGTCTATTCGTCGCAGTAATTTCCATCCTCGTCTCCTTGACCTATAATACGAGGGGGAAGCAGATGGGACTCCTGGGTAACTTTATGGTAAGCGCGTGTGTAGCCATTCCCTTCATCTATGGAGGCCTCATTTATGGTGGAGTAGACTTCACCCAACGAGGGTTTGTCCTTGCTCTTTCCTTCTCGTTAATGGCCTTTCTATCAAACACGGGTAGGGAGGTAACCAAAGGGATAGCCGACGTAGAAGGGGATAAAACGAGAAACGTTAGAACCCTCGCCATAAGACATGGTTCGAGGACAGCAGCCGCGATCAGCGTCGTGTTCTATATTCTCGCCATCGTCTTAAGCATGTTTGTTTGGCTGTTTGGCTGGGTTTCATGGTGGTATCTGCCACTGGTTATACTTGCCGACGCGGGCTTTATATGGTCCTCTTTAACGTTGCTACGGGATCATTCCAAGGAAAATGCTAAAAAGGTTAAAAGAATGGTTCTTGCTTGGATGTTAATAGGCCTCCTGGCCTTCATCGTCGGAGGGATTTAATGTGACGACCTATCGAACCGTTAGAGGAATGCGAGACTTCCTTCCAGCAGATCTGGCTAAACGCCGATTCGTCGAAGAGAAGGTTCGCGAATGCTTCAACTTTTATGGGTACGACGAAGTCGAGACGCCAATCCTGGAATCCTTTGACCTGATCAGCGCCAAAGCGGGGGACGAGATCCGGCATCGAATGTACGCCTTCAAGGATCTAGGGGGACGGATGATCGCTCTGCGACCCGAAATCACCCCCTCCATCGCGAGAGTCGTCGCAAACAAGCTCCGTACCGAGGTCAAACCACTGAAACTTGGCTACATCGCCAACTGCTTCCGATACGACAACCCCCAGATGGGGCGTTACCGGGAGTTCTGGCAGGCTGGCTTCGAACTCTTTGGCTCAAGCCACCCGGTGGCCGACGCCGAGGTCCTCGCGGTCAACAACGAGTTAATGAGGCGGCTGGGGTTCACCGACTTCTCCATCAAGATCGGCCACGTCGCCATCCTCCGCCAAGTCTTTACCGATGAAGGCGTGGCAGAAGCAGACCAAAATCGGTTGATGGAGCTCATGGACAAGCAGGAGCACACTAAGGCCTATCACCTCCTCAGCGACTTGAAGGTTTCAGACGATTGCCAGGCGACGATGAAGGGTCTCTTCAAGCTGAGGGGCACCGACTGGAAAAATCTCCTAGAGAAAGGCCGCCAGCTTTTGCAACAAAAGGAGGGAGCATTAGCGGCTTTGGACAATCTGGAAGCGATCATTGGCTTCACACGATCGCTCGGGGTGAAAACGGAGCTCTTCATGGACCTCGGCTTCGCCAGAGGCTTAGAATACTATACGGGCATGATTTTTGAGGTTTTTGTCCCCGGGTTAGGCATTGCTCTTGGAGGAGGCGGACGATATGATCACCTCGTTGAACTCTTCGGGGGAGAACCATTACCCGCCGTGGGATGCGCGCCGGGAATAGACCGGATCGCCTTGGCGCTGGAGAAGAAGGGTCTCTTCCCAGACCAGTTGACGCACGTGGAGAAGGTTCTCGTGGTATCCATCCAGAAGGAACTGTTGCCAAAGGCGTTGGAACTGGCGTCTAACCTGCGAAAACAGGGAGTTGCCGCCCACAACGAAGTGACGGGGAGAAGCGTGGGCTCCGCCCTATCCTACGCAGGTAAAAAGAATTACCGCTACGCGGTGCTCGTTGGATCGACTGAATTGGAGAGACAGTGTGTGATCCTCCGCGATATGAAAGCGGAAGCACAGAGGGAAGTCCCCATCACCAATCTCTTCAATGAAATAGCGTTCAGGTAACCCCCTGTTCTGGTGGAACACACCTTATAACAGGGAGTCAACCTCCTGTACGATTAGAGGGATTAGAGATTGAAAATCCTGACCATCGGCTGTGGCCACATCGGCTCAGTCATCGTAAGGGATCTAGCTGAAGCCCTGCCCTCAGCGGAGGTTACTATCTCCGATAGTAAACGGGAAAGGGCGAAGGAAATTGCGTCCAGGATCGGCATGGATAAAGTTCGTTTCATGGAGCTAGACGTTTCCGACCGAGGAACCGTCGTTAAGGCTTTGACGGACTTCGACCTCGCGGTGGGGCTAACCCCCGGCAGGGTGGGCTATGGAGCGATCGACGCGGCGATTCAGGCAGGGGTGGACATGGTTGATCTTTCGTATATGTCGGAGGACCCCTTCACGTTGAATGATGCGGCGTTAGACGCAGGGATCTGCGTGATCCCCGACTGTGGCGTCGCGCCTGGGCTGAGTAACCTTCTCGTGGGCAGGGCCGTCTCCCAGCTCGACGAGGTCCATGAGGTGTCCATCTTGGTCGGAGGCCTTCCTGAGACGCCGACTCCTCCACTGAACTACACGGTGACGTGGTGCGTTGAGGATCTGATAGAGGGATACGTTCGAGACGCGTTGATCGTCAAGGACGGCAAGGTGGTCAAAGTGGAGGCGCTGGACGGCCTCGAGGACGTGGAGTTTCCGGGGGTTGGCAGGCTTGAAGCGTTTTACACCGATGGGCTGCGAACGTTACATCACACCGTGAAGGGCGTCCGAAACATGTGGGAAAAAACGCTGAGATACCCTGGCCACGTCGAGAAGATCAAGGTGTTGCGGAGCCTCGGATTCTTTACTGAGACGCCCGTTGCGGTGGGGGATGATCGTGTCGTTCCCCGCGACCTTGCCACCGTTCTGTTGGGGCAGAGGTTGGGTGTGCCTGGGGTAAAAGATTTTTTAGCTCTGAGCGTTGCGGTGGAGGGCTACGCGAACGGCGTATCGACCCGTTACCTCTTTCGTCTTCTGGACCGGTACGATGAGAAGCAGGGGATAACCGCCATGGCTCGAACCACCGCGTACACGGCCTCCATCATCATCCAGCTCTTAGCCCAAGGCGTAATCAAAGAACGGGGCGTGGTTCCTCCTGAAGCCCTCGGTATGAACCGCGCTGTGTTCGACGCAGTCATGACGGAACTCGAGAAGAAAGGAATACGAGTTAACACAAGTGTGGAACATAATTAACCTGCGCGTAGAGGTAAACCAAGCGTTTTCTGAGCCTGAGTGTCGTTCGTCTTCCCTGTAGCCTGAAGCGTAAACAGGGGTATACGAATGACGGAGGAAAGCGTATGTTGAGGCCATGTACGGCTGTTCCTTAGCTTTTCACGTGTCTCAAGCTCTTCTCTTCGCGGTATTCGACTCGTTGACGAAACTCTTCCTTTTTTCCTGCGTTCCAGTTCTGCACGGGGCGGAGGTAGCCTACGACTCGAGAATAGACCTCTGCGCTTTCATTACACATTGGACACGTGAAGTGTTCGCCTACCAGATATCCGTGGTTCGGGCAGATCGAGAAAGTCGGCGTTATTGTGAAGTAGGGGATCTTGAAGGTCTCCGCGATGGTTCTGACCAATCGCATGCATGTGGCTGGGTCACTGACCCGCTCGCCGAGGAACCCATGGAATATGGTGCCGCCATTATATAGGAGCTGGAGGTCTTCTTGATGCGTTAACGCTTCGAAGATGTCGTCTGTATAGTCTACGGGTAGGTGGGTGGAGTTGGTGTAGTAGGGCGTCTTCTCGCCGGCGGTGATGATCTGTGGGTAAGTCTCCCTGTCGATTTTCGCCAATCGATAGCTCGTGCCTTCCGCAGGCGTGGCTTCAAGATTGTAGAGGTTCCCCGTGTCCTCCTGGAACTCCAGCAGCCGCTGCCGCATGTAGGTGAGCACCTTGACGGCGAAGTCTTTTCCCCCTTTCGACGCGATGTCCTGTCCCACAAAGTTCATGCAAGCTTCGTTCATGCCGAGTAGGCCGATGGTTGAGAAGTGCCATCGTAAGGTGCCGAGATACCTCTGGGTGTACGGTAATAAGCCTCGGTCCATGTTCTTCTTGATGAGCTCCCGTTTTACTTCGAGGCTCTCCTTCGCCAATTCCATTAGTTGCCCCAACCGCTCAAAAAACGCGTTTTCCTCTCTTGACTGGAAGGCGATTCGTGGCAGGTTGATGGTGACTACACCCACGCTCCCTGTCTTGTCGGCGAAGCCGAAGTAGCCTCCGAAGCGGCGATAGAGCTGTTTGAGGTCCAACAAGAGCCGGCAGCACATGGCTCTGACTTCCCGCGGGTCTAACCCGCTCTTCAGGAAGTTCTGGAAGTAGGGGATGCCGTACTTCGCGGTCATCGTAAACAGTAACTGACTATTTTCGGAGTCCCAGTCAAAGTCTTCCGTGAGGTTGTAGGTTGGAATGGGGAAGGTGAAGGGCCTGTTATCCGCGTCACCCTCGATCATCACCTCGAGAAAGGCCTTGTTAATCATATCAGCCTCTTCTTGATAGTCGGAATAGGTCTCGGTGAGCAGCTTTCCCCCTAAAACGACTGGCTCGTCTTCCAGATCCTCTGGAATCGTCCAGTCAAGGGTGATGTTTGAAAAAGGGGTCTGCCCGCCCCACCGCGACGTCACGTTCATCCCAAATACGAATTCTTGGAGCGCTTGCCTGACCGCTTTGTACTCCAGATTATCCTTTCTCACAAAGGGGGCGAGGAACGTGTCGAGGGAGTTAAACGCCTGCGCTCCCGCCCACTCGTTCTGGATGATTCCGATGAAGTTCACCAGTTGATGCAACGCCGTGCCCAGATGTTGCGGTGGGGCTGACGCCAGCCTCCCGGGGCCACCCCGCACCCCCTCGGCGAGAAGCTGCCGCAGACTCCATCCCGCACAGTATCCGACGATGCCCATGTATAAGTTGTGAAGGTGGAAGTCGCCGTCAGTGTGAGCTTGCGAAATCCTCGGGGGATACACTTTTGTGAGGGTATATCGACGGATGACTTCTCCTGCACCCCGGAAAAAGACGCTTGAAAAGGAGAAGGGGATGTTGCTGTTTTCCCTGATCCTCCAATCGGCCTCTTCCAAGAGGTCGTCAATGAGCTTCACTACATCCACATACTCTTCTTCCACACCATTCTCTTTTTTCGTCGTCAACCCGTACACCCGTTCTTCAGGCTCATGTGTCTACGGCTTTTCCAGACGTCCAATATGACGCTTCCCTTCGGTTAACCTGTTCCGAGAACATTTAAGACGGTTCTAATATATAACTCATCGACGGGAGGTATGGTCTCAAATCTCTGTGAACAGCGTTCTACCAAACTCCTGAGCGCCTTAGTACTTCTGCTCCTCTTTTCGCCCGTGTTCACGGCGCGTACCCACGGGTGGAGTAATGGTGGGTACAGTAGTGATCCTAGTCAACCCGATTATGGTACCCACGATTGGATTGCGCAGCACGCGTTAGATTGGCTGCCCACTGACGAGAAGGCGTACCTTGAGAACAATTTGGCTACCTACCTCTATGGAACCGAGCTGCCGGACAATGGGCTTGCG
>DAOVBJ010000044.1 GCA_030670615.1 Candidatus Bathyarchaeota archaeon
TATCGAAAATTCCTCATCAACACATCCAAAGACTACAACGATTCTCTTTTCTTATAAACGTTCTAATCGGTGACGTCGATGCCTCTCACAGCCGTGCCCCTCAAAGAAGGCCCTTGAACGCTCCTTGGTGAGAGCAGTCGACGTCGGCTTCACACGGAAAGAAGCGGCTACTGCTTGTCAGATCAAAGGGCAGAAACCAATATATTCTTGTTTCAGTAGCTCCTGCTTTAGCGTGGAGGCACTTTCCGAAAGAGGGGGTTGTAAGGAACTCCCGTTGAGGAGGCTAATTTTTTGAAGTTGTTTACAGTTGGCCCTGTTGCCTGCTACCCTGAAGTCTTAGAGGAAATGAGGCGACAAATGTTCAGTCACCGAAGTGACAAGTACAAACGACTTCATCTGGAAACTGTAACCCTGTTGCAACAGTTTTTGGAGACGGAAAGTCAGGTCTACCTGTTTTCCAGCACGGGCACGGGCTTTATGGAAGGCGCGGTCAGGAACTGCGTGGACACCAAAATGCTTTGCTGCGTCAATGGGAGCTTCGGCAAGCGATTCGCGGAGGTAGCCACATCAAATGGAAAAACGGTGGAGACGATCACCGCTCCGCTGGGGGAACCCATCGAACCAGATCTCCTGGATGACTGGTTGTTGAGAAGTCGAGATGTCGACGCGGTCGCCATAATCCACAACGAAACCAGCATGGGTGTGATAAACCCTCTGCAGAAACTTGCTGACGTGGTGAAGAAGCACGGTAAGCTCTTGCTCGTTGACGCCGTCAGCTCCATGGGGGGCACCGAGATCAAGGTTGACAAGTGGGGACTAGACGTGTGTTTCGCGAGTTCCCAAAAATGCTTTGGCGTCCCCCCGGGTCTGGGTATGGGGAGCGTAAGTGAAGCGGCTTTGAAACGATCGACAGCGGCCACCAACAAAGGCTGGTACTTTGACTTCACCAGGTGGGAACGCCATCAACGGACGGCGGGTACCCCCATGACCTCAGTGATACCTCAAATAGCCGGTTTACATCGAGTTTTAACCTTGATCGAAGGCTGGGGTGGGAAAGAGAGGTACTTTGAGACGTACCTCGAGCGGAATAGCAGAATCCGAGTGGGGATTCAGGGTCTCGGGTTAACCTTGTTCCCGAAGAAGGGTTGCGAAAGCCCAACCGTGACCTGCGTAAACGCGCCAAGAAGCGTGGATGGCGTCGAGATCTACCAAAAAATGCGGGAGCGGGGTTTTGAACTCGCCAAGGGTTATGGGGAAGTGCAACATACGACCTTCAGAATTGGGAATATGGGCCACATTGAATTTGACGACATAGCCTTAATGCTGACAGCCCTAGGCGCGAGCTTGACTGAACTTGACAGAACCTGAAGAGGAGATGTTTTGAAACAGAAAATGAAGGTCCTAGTCTGCGACCCCATCCACAAAGACGGGATTGAACGCCTGAAACGGGCGGGATTCACCGTCGACGTGAAACCCAAGGTTTCAAACGAAGAATTGAAGAGGCTTGTGTCCACCTACGACGTCCTCGTCGTGAGAAGCCGCACCGCGGTCACGGCAGAGGTGATTGGCCGGGGACGACGCCTAAAGGCGATTGGTCGGGCTGGCGTGGGATTAGATAACATCGACATCAACGCAGCGAAGAAGAGAAACATAGCCGTGTTTAATTCACCCGAAGCCCCCACCGAAGCCGTAGCGGAATTAACGATCGGCTTACTGATTTCTTTGGCGCGACGCCTTCCCTACGCAGACCATACGATGAAGGAGGGACAGTGGGCGAAGCAACAGCTAAAGGGGTGGCAGCTGGAAGGCAAAACCCTAGGGATACTGGGTCTGGGAAACATCGGGAAAAAGGTTGCGAAGATCGCTAAAGCCCTCGGAATGAAGATCCTCATCACAACCCGTACCCCCCCTGACCCCAAGCTCCTGACTGAACTTGCGGGGGAGTCCGTTCCTCTTAGGGAACTGCTCACGCGAAGCGACGTCGTTACCATACACGCCCCCTCAACCCGTCAAACGCGGCACATGATCGGAAAAGAAGAACTACACCTGATGAAGGACGGATCCTATTTGATTAACACGGCAAGAGGACCGATAGTCGATGAAGACGCTTTGGTGGACGCCCTTCGATCAGGAAAACTAGCGGGTGCAGCGTTAGACGTGTATACAGTGGAACCACCCAAAGATTTGAACTTGGTCACACTGCGAAACGTTATCTGTACACCCCACATTGGCGGGCAGACAGAGGAAAGCCAGATGCGTGCCACAACAATCATAGCGGATAAAATAATCGCTCACCTGAAGAACACTTAACCGTTGAGAGATAAACGATTAAGAGTGTCAACTCAGGCCCTTGTGAACCCGCGGATGCTCAGGGATAGGGTGAAGACGGTAACTAGTTAGTAAGTACATCTGTTTTCCGCAGGTTTACCTTCTTATGCTTGGGCTTACGGAGATGTGCTTCCTCATCGAACTGCAGTTTTATGGGATGAAAAAGCATGTCTTCGAAAAGCTTTCCTTAGTTAGTTACGTTGAATTTCCCTTCATCAACCTCACGCGATGTCGGGTTAGATAGTCTTGAGGGTCGAAAGGGAATAGCCTGATGACCCGCAGTTTTTCGGGGAAGGAGATTTTGAGGAGGGGATCGAGGAAGAGCACACCCATCTCTCCGTCCTCTAAGGTTTGATTAACAACGTCAACCACGTGTCTGCCAATCTCACTCACGCTCTCATCATACATCTCCCGAAGTACTTGGCTCGGGGATTTCCTCGCCATTTCCAGCCACGTTTTTGCCTCGGCTACGAGGATGGGATCCACCGCCGCATGTACCTTGACGCCAGTTGTAACCAGACCTGCAACTATCGCCGATTCTCCAACAATAGATGGCTCTCCTTTCTCTTGGGAGCCAGAATCCGTGTAGACCCAGCGGATCTTACTAGCGACGGTCCTCAATCGATCGGAAACGTACTCCCAAAACTCGTTCCACGTGGAATCGAAGTCGTCTGGAACCCTCATCACAAGCTTCTGGAACTCGTCCCTGGTGAACATTCTGGGAACATACACGAGGGTCTTCACGACATCACACCCTCACTGGATAGAGAGAACGTTTCTTGAGCGAAGGCTTTCAAAGGGTCTTGTTACGACGGTTTATTGAACCCCGTTCTTAGATTTTAGACCCACATTTAATGCAGAATTTGCTGTTTGACTCGTTTTGAAATCCACATCCAGAGCAGAGACCAGGGGTTCTGGGCGGAGATGGCTTTACCGGAGGACTTACTGAAGGAGATGCTTTCGGTGTTGCAGGCACTACAGGCTTTTCGAATGTTTCAACTGCCACCGTTAGCAGGATGACGTCTCCCACGACTTTGACGTTCTTGCTGTCCACTGTAATCTCTTTATCGGCCTTGGCCTTTATGATGAGTGAGAAATCCTTGGCCACCAAATCAAAGGACAAATCCTTCACGGTGCCCATGATCATGGCTTTCGAGTCAATTACCTGTTTACCAATAATTTTATCTCTGGTAAGATATTTCTTCTCCACGGTAACCTCACGCATATTTAAGTGACGGCGAGTAGTATTTATTGTTTTATCAAGGGGACTGCTGAAAAGGAAATGTTGAATCGAAAGGAAATCGTTGAAAAAATTCTGGCGCTGAGGCCAGATCTGACCGTCGAAGACCTTCAACGGATTATTCGGACGAAGATTGAGGGGGCTGGACGTCTGTTGACCGAGGAAGGAGCAACCTTCATGGTGGCCAACGAGTTCGGAATCGACCTATCTAATGGCAACGTAGTGGGAACGGGAATGAAGATCAAGGACCTCATCATCGGCGCCAACGACGCAACGATCGTGGGCGTCGTAAGTGCGATGTCACCTCCCAAATCCTTTGTGAGGCGGGATGGCGTGGAGGGGCAAGTTGCCCGACTCGTGGTCTCAGACGACACGGGAACCACAAGAGTGGTTCTGTGGAACGAAAAGACGAGCATTATCAGTCAAGGCAAGGTTTCCCCAAATCAGACGGTGAGAATCTCCCATGGCTACGTTCGAGCGGGATTAACTGGTAACCCTGAACTGAACTTGGGTCGTCGGGGAACCGTCGTCGTCTTATCCTCTACCCCCGCTTTCGAACCGGTGACACCTCAGAGCTCCTTGAAGAAGATCCGTGATTTAACGGAGGGCAACTACTTCGTCAACTTCGTCGGCGTCGTAAAGGGACTTTCTCGTGTCTCCTCCTTCCAGAGAGCTAATGGCATGCAGGGCCAGGTGATGCGGGTGCGGTTGGCTGACGACACGGGGCGAGTGAGAGCGGTGCTTTGGGATGACCAGGTCAATTCCGTGAAGGAGACTAAGCGTGGCGACGTCCTAGAAATTTTGGGTGGACAGGTCAGGCGAGGCCTCGGCAACGTCTTAGAGGTGCATGTGGGAGGACTTGGCCAAGTCAAACTTTTGAAGGACTCCGAGCTATCGGAGTATTCCATCCCGAAGTTGACGAAAATCGGTGATTTGAGGCTTGGAATGAATGACGTCGATGTCCTGGGGCGGATTATGGACGTGGGTCAAATACGAGAGTTTGAACGACGTTCCGGGGGCGTAGGACGGGTGGGAAGCTTGTATGTGATGGATGGAACGGGCTCCACGAGGCTCACCCTCTGGGATGCCAAGGCTGACGTGTTAGATGAAGTTTCTCTCGACGACGTGGTATTAGTGGAGGGAGGCTACACCCGAGAGGGGTTAGGCGGCGTAGTTGAACTTAACCTCGGAAGCATGAGCACGTTGACCGTCAACCCGGAGCGGGAGGAAGTGCAGAGCCTTCCCCACTTCTCGTCCAATGCGATGGCTATCGGCGAATTAAACGTGGGAATGAGAAGCATCATCGTTGAGGGAGACGTTGTGGAAGACCCTGAAGTCAGGGACGTGACGACGCGGGACGGCGCAGAAATACGGTTGGCTTCCCTGCGAATACGCGATGAAAGCGGCGAGATCAGCGTTACCCTCTGGAGAGACCTTGCGGAAAAAGTTGACGGGTTGGCTGCTGGCTCCCGCCTTCGCATCAAAAACGCCTACGTAAAGATGGGATTCTTCGGAGATCTCGAATTATCCACAGGGAGGACGACAGAGCTTGAGTTGTTGAGTGAGGGAGAAGTAACTTCCGAGAGGGGAGTTGACCTCGTCAACGATTTGGCGACAGTGAAGATACAGTCGGTTCGAGAGGAGGAGAGCACCGAAGTACAAGGAAGAATTATTGATGTAAACGCGAATTCCAAGGTGTTCCCTTCGTGCCCAAATTGCATGAAGAGGGTTCGAGAAGAGGGAGAGGGATGGGTTTGCGAAAGCTGTGGAGAAATACCGCAGCCCGTGCCCCGATTAATCGTTGAAGTCGTCGTGGAGGATGACTCGGGAAGCATAAACAGCGTGTTCAGTGGGGCCGTGGCTGAAGAGCTCCTTGACATGAACAGCGATTCTGCTTGGAACGTTGCTGTTCAAGCGGGAAGCGAGGGCGCGCCCGTTTATAACGCACGCGACAGAATCATCGGAGCCATTGTGAAGTTGACGGGACACGTGAGAAGAAGTCGCAGGGATGGCGACTTACGTCTATACGTGGAACGACTTACGATACAATAGACTTTCCACTAACAAGCGACCATCCCTCGGAGAGAGAAGATCATTAAAACATGACGCCCTCAGTCGTCCTAAACATCTTTTCTATTCAGCGAAGAGCTTTACAGGACTTTTCCGACCATAAACGTCACTCATTCAGGATGTGTATAGTCGTAGACGCTTCGGAGAAGCTCTATCATGCCCTCAGTTGTCTACACATCCCGATCCGTCAGTTCTCAAGTCGTCGCAGCCAGTGAACTAAATAAGTCATCGTATACGCCTGCAGAACGGGCCCTGTCTATTCTTTCACCACTTCCTTACCGATGTAAAGAGGAACAAATTTCTGTGAAATAGCTTAAAACAGGCGTTCTTCCGACTCTAAAGCCCCGAGAACGCTTCTTTGAAACGTCAAACTCTACTAATAAGCTACGGAAAACGTACAGGTAACAGCCTGAATTCTCTGCGGTTCACAACTAAATAGATATTTTAGCTATCCTTGGAATTCACGTCTTTTACCGCGAGGACGATTCGTCTGAGGCACTCCACTGCGGAGGAGTAGGTGGGGAAGCTTTGAAATCCGCATTCGGGTCCAGCGTAGAGAACTCGGTTTTCACCAAATCGATCGACGATTTTCTTCAGTCGCCCCGTCATAATTTCAACGCTTTCCAGAAAGTCCATGGGACTCCGTTGTTCTTTTCGGATAGCGGTCCACATCTCGCCGACTTGTGCGTTGAGGGCGGCCTCGTCCGTTATCCCGTTTTTTTGGATGGCGTTTCTGATGAGAGTGTCGAACCTTGTGGTGGCGATGCTGGCTTTGAGAAATTTATCCTTCCCCTCTAGAAGCGTTCGGGTGCGTTGGGTGGTGTATAGGGAGTCGTTCACGTGGGATTCGACGACATCTAGAGACTTTACCTGCCAATAGAGTTGATTTGACGTATTGTGAAGGTGCATGCATGACTGAACACCCTTCGACTTGGCTGTGTAACAGATCTGTTCCCACGCCCGCAACAATTCGTCTCTCCCCTCAGAACCCTGATCGAGCATTGGGTCGTCTAAGAAGCCGAAGACCGGTTCGTCCACGGCCACAAGCACCACGCCTCCAAAGCGATTACTGAAGACGTTGCTCTCAAGGATCTTCGAAACCACAGTACCCAAGTGAGAAAAGAGCTGACTTCCTTTCCGAGCGAAGAGGCTGGAGAGGGTGTACGGCCCGGTCACACACAGTTTGATCCGTATTGGTTTGCCAGCTTCCTCGCTGATCTCCCTGCTTTTTTCTTTGAGGACGCTGACTTCGGGGATCAGAAGGCCGTCCTGGCGAATGACTGGACGGCCATTCACCACATACCCTTGCCCCGTTTTTTCGATGCCCGTAATGGCTTTCAAGAACATCTTATTCATGTCCCTGAACTGGGGGTAATTCGGGACGTCTATGCCCGCCCTAACCTTGTCGAGGAAACTCTCTTTAACGCTGCTCTCGAAATACTGTTTATCGCTGGCATATTTAGCAGGGTGGAGGGCTTCCATGAAGGACGTTACCTTGACTCCCCTTAGAAATGTATCCCAATCTCCGGTGAAGGGGAGACTTCCCACATCATAGGTTCGAATCATGACGAACACACTTCACCTAATCTGCTATGGTGCCCTCTTACTGTAGAGGTAGGCGAAGTCAAAAATAAAAAGATGGTGGCTT
>DAOVBJ010000052.1 GCA_030670615.1 Candidatus Bathyarchaeota archaeon
CTAATATCTCTTGATTTAGTGTCACGTATGCGTTTGTTGGAATTCCCATCCTTTCACCAGATATTTTAGCTTCTACTCCTTTAAGCTTGTTCAGCTCATCTACCAAGTCTTTTATTCTTCTGTTTTGGTCTTGAAGTCTAGCCTTATGGTCCATTTTAAGCCATCTCTGTAAGGCTACAATAGTTCCGATGACCTCTTGTCTGTCCAGCTTCATGCCCCTCCCTATGGCACGAATACCTTGGGATTCAAAGCCCACGAAAGTCTGAAGCTTAGCAGCTGCTACGAGGTCTTTTCTTCCGCAAAGGATGCCCGCGGAATTGGGGCCATCAAAGTATTTTGCCCCATAACATACGAGGTCAGCTCCCATGGCAATATATTTCTTCAGGTTCTCAGGGGGCAAAACCTGTCCTGCCGCGTCAACAATCACGGGCACGTCATGGTCTTTTGCAATCCTGATCATCTCTCCAAAGGGAACAGTGCCCTTCCTTCCTCCTGGTGCCAAGAAGTGAATCGCAGCCGTCCTCTCATTTATTGCTTCCTCTATATGCTTTTGCGTGGTCTCCTTTTCGTCTCCAACCTCGACCAATCGTGCTCCTGGCACAGTCATGGCTCTATCATACTCCGTCCTTAAACCCTTCTGGATGATGATCTCATTCCTCATACCCTCTGAATAAGGCAGTCTCTCCATTAGCTCCCTATCTTCGCGCGTCATACAAGCAGATGATGCTAAGACTAAGCCGGCAAAGGCTCCTGAGGTCACACAAGCGCTCTCTGCTCCGAGAAGCTTAGCAACAAATTCACCACTCTTCGTTTGAAGCTCATCCATGTCTACAAAATATTTGTTTGCTTCAATGATAGCATCCATAACCTCTTTAGGGAGAACAGAGCCACCCAGCAAGGTCAAATGATCTATTCCATTGACGACACGTCTAACTCCTAACTGTTTATAGATACTCAAATCCACTAAACCTCAAAAATTGAGTGCCAACCATGCGTATAAATGCCTTGCGATTCAACTTCTTCTCGCCAACATCAGCGAAACGAGAAAGACAATATTTGTTTTGGGCAGCAATCATAATATAATAAAAAAGTACAGTACACTAGTTACCTTCTAGTCACGAAAAGAGATAGCTAGCTATTAGTGAGAATTATTGTTAAGATGCTATTTATTATTGGCTAGCGAAAATAATTTTTTATAAAGCGTGTGTTTTGACAGAGATAGCGCGCGCGCGCTATGTACATTTTTTATCTAAACACTTTCTAACAATCCTTCTCTTGTGATAGATAATCACAGATTGCTACAAATTGAATATAAGGAAGGTTTGAAACAATCTTATTATCAATAATATCAAGATCCCAATTAGAACTCGATATATCCGTTCCATAAAAACACCTTACTATAAACATTTAAGAAGATCTTTACATTTGAATATTTCTACTTCCTTTATTTTCCACTCAAAGGCATAGTCATTTATACCGTTTAGCACTTTAGTAATTAAGTGATTTTATAATCAAGCTCCGAGGTGGGGAGCTATACAAATACCAAGAAGAAATGGAGGTAAAGAAAAATGAAGTGCATCGTTTATTGGGAGTTTTGTCCAGAAGATGTTGATAAAGTCGTAGCAAAAAACATTAAGGCTCAAGAAATAATGGTGAAAGAACCAAATAGATTTGGTGAATACCTGTTTCCACCGCAATATACTGGACGATGTAAAGGATTTAGTATTGTAGAAACGACCCAAGAACAATTCAACAATGCTCAGATATATTACTTTCCAGAAATGAGTCTCAAGTTTATTCCCATTGATGACGTATCCAAATGGATAGAACTTTATACGAAAACGAAGAAATAGCTTGAAACATCATAACATTCCCCTTCTTTTTATTTTATAGATTACAAAGCATCACTGTCTATACTTAGTACTTTGAATCCCTCAGAAAAGTTAATCAGATGGGACTTTGCGATTGGCTTTATCATAGATTCTTCTCCCACCGTTTTTCTAAACTGCATTTTTTGTTGAATCAATGATGTTACAGATTTTTTGAGGGTTATGTGAAGAAAAGACGAATACTCTTCCTTTTGACGGAATTATTTTAACTGCATCGCCAAATGAGGTCGTGTATGCTTGGGAACCATCAACGCCGTATCTAACGCCAATGCCTGCATATCTTCCGAAAGAGGCTTTGATTGAGTAACAAGAAACGATATCCTTTAGTTGAATGGATTTTTGATTAAAAATGCCGTATCTAACGTAGAGTTCTGTGGTGCTTAGCTGTATTTTTATTCCCCTGTAGTTCCAAAATAGAAACAATACAAATGCCAAAATCGACACGGCAAATGCAATCCCAAATATATCTTGAGCATCTGGAACTAACAAAGCTATTATCAAAGATCCCAAAACAACAATTGAAGAAAAAAACACCACTAAACCCTTCACTAAAGCACCCATGGGAAGCTAGCGCGCGCGCTAAAAAAAGGGGAGAGGGTTACTTGTGCTGATTATCCTTTTCTTTTCGTCTTTTCTCAACGATTTGTAAATATTCTTCGCCCATGTTCTCTAATGCTCTAGTGCTTGCACTTTTCCCTTCTTGCATTTTCCTTCCCTCGCTTTACCTACATGTGGGGCATGAGGTTGTTCCACATGCTCCAGAGCCCGCTACCATCCGGTTATGGTCGTAAAGGTTCACCCAGCATTCCCTACACACCTTGATTCCTCCGAGTTTCTTGTGCTGAACCGAGTACAAACTTAGTTTCTCACCGGTTTTTTCGCAGAGGTCACACTTCTTTAATTCTTCCAATGTTTCTAATGTTTCCATTTTTTCACCTCCATTCTTTATTGATACAGGCTTTGCATGCTCGTCTCAAGACGTAGTGTTTCTTGTCGTTTAAGTCCTTGCGGATCCACGTCAATCTCGTGGGTCCTTCTTGTCCGCATACCTCACATTTACTCATTTATGCCACTATGGGTAAATTTTGCTTGTTTTGTCGTTTCAGGTGGGTGATGTATTCTTCAGTGAGTTCGTGTTCGTCGCACACCCATAATCCGTCCCCTACGCGTGATGCGGGAATCGACGTCGCCCATATCTTCCCACCGCTCCAATACGCCATGAAGACTCGCAGGCAATACGCGCATCGCTCCAATGTGTCATGGTTAATTGGCATCATTTCGCCTCCTATTCAGAGTAAGCATTTTTTTGCCTATGTGTACTTGGCTTATTATGCAGTTTTCAATTGTCTGTGTTTCTTCAAGAATGTTTTTCAAAGTCACGTTGCCCTCTTCTGCCCTCGCATAGATGCAATCGTTGAACACGAGTTCCCCATTCAGAATTACTTTAGCGCGCGCGCGCGCTTCTTGGCCCCCATGCTCGTGTAACCTACCAACTTCCCCAGCTCTTCAAACGTCGTCCTGCTATTCAAACTGGAGCTGAGCAACTATTTTTCGATCGACTTCATCCAATCCAGCCACACCGTTTTAAGCTCGCAGCTGATGTTTATTTTATAAACATAATGATTATATATAGTTTCTTCTTTAAACATCTCTTGATTGATGATGGTCAGCGAACTCGAAAAAAAGGGGTAGAACAACGATCAGGAATGACTTAAGGTCAGAATGAGTAAGGTGAAGCACAAGATAGCAGTGATAAGCGGAAAGGGAGGCGTAGGAAAGGGGTTTAGCCATTTTTCCCTCATCAGTCAAACACGATTCCCCGCCTTTTAAAGGCGGAGGCAGATCCCGTCGGAGTGATGAGCGACCAGGGTGGGGAGGGGGAGATGGCTACCGCTAACCAGTCCTCTCCGGGACCTTCTCCTAGGTGGTGAGTAGGTGCTTTATCCGCCTCAGGGGTCGCCCCTCAAGGTGGTTGAGGCAGACCACCAGCTGGTAAACGAGGACGCAGAGCAGGCAGAGGGCTGAAACCTTATCCTCACCTCTCAGGGGGAGGGGGTCCAGGCCGAAGACCTCCTTGATCTGACCGGTCAGGGGCTCAACGGAGATGCCCCTCAGGCGGTAGATGGCCTGTCCGACGGGGGACTCGTAGAAGTCGGCCCGGGCCAATCTCTCTGGAGGCGTGTTCTCAAACCTCTCCATGGGCGCCACAAGCGCCCTCCCCCTGGCCAGGCTCAGGGCGTAGAGGTTCTGGTCGTCGTATCCTCCATCTCCTGCCGTGAGCCCGACGCTTCCTGGGAAGTCCTCAGTCAGCCTCGGATACACCTGGTTATCGGGTGCGTTTGCGGTTGTGACCTCGGCGCTGAGGGGGACGGCCATGGGGAGGGCTGTGGAGGCCAGGTGGAGCTTGTAGCCGAAGACCCAGCCCCTGGTGGCCGACTTCCCCCACCTGGCGTCGGTGTCGATACCCGGGCATGGGACCTCCCCCCTCTCCATGATCGACTTATGCCAGACAGCTCCCTTCGCCTCCAATAGGCTGCTATCAACGGTCACGAAGAAGGGGTCCACAAGGCCTTTCACGCACAGCATCCTGGCCATGACCCGGATGGACCTCTTGAGCATGGGTGGGAGGGCCTTTAGCCTCCTGTCCAGGGTTCTCCTGGAAGGGATGCCATCGTCAAAGCAGGCCTTGCACACCGCCCTGTTGCAGGGCTTCTCCTTGGTCAGGTAGGCGTGGAGGCCCCTTGTGCTGTCTATCCTCTGCCAGATCCGGACGATGAAGCACTTCAGGATCACCGGGAAGGCGTATATGTGGGGCCTCCCCCTCCTTGACGTGGGGCTTGGCCAGAAGATGGAGTCCACAAGCCTTAGAAGGCTCAAAAGATCAGAGTCATAATCCTCCATGAGATACTGCTAATGTGTCCCTACATCAGAAGTATGTCCACAAAATTAATTATGACCCACCCTCAGCTAGCTACCAGTAAAGCGGGGACGTAAATGAAGGCAAAAAGAAGAGGAGGGACTGAAATGAGAAAAAGCGTTCTTCGAGCCATAAGAAGCAATGCCGTGCCATCTCACATCCTGCATAGTGCTAGGATTACGTGGTATAAACTACAGACCGAATTAGAATACCTTGAAGGAAACGGTTTGATACGTTGCGTCGTTGAAAAGAGGATGGTTAAGCGAAAGAAATCTGATGCTCCACTTGGAAAATTGAGTGATAATCCAAGAATTTACCTAGTAAAGCGGTATTTCCTCACCGATAAAGGCATTAAGCTAGCTAGCCACTAGGTAGGTGAGGCGTGTGACCGAAGAAGAAGAACTTGTTTCAAAGCGCGCGCGCTAGTTATACTGCTGCCAATTATCTTAAATTTAGTGTCTTGGCTTTATATGATCTTTATCCTTCCCACGTTTGCAAGTTGTTTAATACTTGGTTATAAAGTTTTGAACAGGCAATACCAGAAAGTGTATATTTATGGGGTTATAGGAATGCTCTCGGCATTAGTGGCCCTTTCCTTTAATATATGAAGCACGAATAATTTATCACACATTTGATTGCTCATTGATTAAAATTTGATGTTACAGAGTTTGTCCACGCATCTCTGGAGCAGGCCGTTCCATTCTCATTCGAGAAACCCTTTTATTGCTTCCGCGATAGGAGTGCCAGGCTTTACTTTAACCTTGGCTACTTTGAATATCTCGAGCAGCGTTAATACACCAGGGCCGAACTCCCCGGATATTACGGTATTGACTCCTAAGTCGGTCAGCGTCTTCATTACCACCGGGCCAGAGCCTTGTTTGTAGGAAGCGACCGGGTTTTGGATCACCTCAACATTTTTGACATCTTTTCCCTTTACGTCTATGATGGTGAAGGTTTTGGCTCTTCCAAAGACGTTCGACACCACATCTTCTATTCCTCTATTTCCCTTAGTTGAGATAGCCAACTTAATTTCTCGCAATTAGTCACACCCCTTTATCTTATATTTTAAGTTATTTTCCTAGTTCTTCAAGCCTCTTCCCGATCTGATCTAACTGCTGTTGCATGACCTTCGCCTGCTCTTCCAACATCTGTATCTCCTGCTCCTTCGCCAACGTAGGCGTTGTTGTCTGAAGGTAGGGAAAAAGCCTCCAGCATGCTCCTCTGCCGTATAACCAACCAGGTCTTTGCCAGGGAGGCAAATAGCTGAAGGGTCCCCTTCCAGGCCAAGCTCTCCTTCCGCCTCTTCCTCGTCCTCTCCAACCCATGTTTCTTCACTTCTAAATATTTTTGTGTTTATACACTCCTTTATTTATGTGATAGTGCACATAAATATAAAAGTTACTGTGAGAACAGAATAGTGATCTAAATTGGATGGGGACATAGACGCAGACGCGGCAGAAGGGGGAGATTTCCTAAACCGATAAACATAGGAAAGGCTCCGACGATAGATAAGCTTATACCTGTCCCAGACAGGGGTGAGGAACCCCTCTGCATTGAGCCGGCCGAAGTTGAGGTCCTTAGACTGATAGACTTTGAAGGACTCTCTCAAGAGGAGGCTGGAGAGAGAATGGGTGTCTCCAGAGGAACGGTTTGGAGGCTTTTACAAAGCGCAAGGAGAAAAACTGCACAAGCTCTTAGTGATGGTAGAACCTTAAATGTCGTCCCCTTTGTTTCTGAAAGTAACCACTAGCGCGCTAAACCTACGAGAATCAAGATGATGGCATCATAGTCGTTCCACACTTAGGGCATTTAGTGGAAAGGCATGGATTTCCTCTCACGTGGGGAACCCTGTAACCGCATTTCGG
>DAOVBJ010000023.1 GCA_030670615.1 Candidatus Bathyarchaeota archaeon
GCACGGCAGCCGCTAAAGGATCCCCTTTTGCCTTCCGTTGCAGGGATAGCTGAGGGAGCCATCGGCTCCACGCCTGTGAGCCCTGAATTACTGCTGGCGCCGCCGTGACTGATCTGCGCGACGATTATGCCACCTATATCATGTACCGCGTTGACCATTTCTGTGAGTCCAGGCACTAACGCATCACGATAAATACCCAGTTGACGTGGCGAGGCTTGTCCATCTGAGAGGACGTAGGCGTGCCCTGACACGATTAATCCGACGCCGCCTTTTGCCAAGTCTACCACGTGTCTGATGAGTTTCGAGGTGACGCCTCCATCTTCATGGGCCATGCGTGTTCCCGTTGCGGAGCGTACAAATCGATTGGTCAATGTCATGTTGTTAATTGAGGTTATGTCAAATAGATCTTCCATATTTTTTCAACTCCTTTATTCTTCGATGTGTTTGTAACTCTCTTAATTAAATGGTTGTTATATATCTAATTTATAGTCAGCTTCTCGTAGCAATCGCAAAATGGTCTAACGAATAAAGGGTGAACAAAAACCCGATTTTAGTTACTGGGGGGCACCGGTTATATCGGTGCAGAGACTGTTCACCTCTTATGCAAGAACCGTGGAGAGAAACTCGTCTGTTTGACATCAACCCCTCTACTCAGCTTACTAGCTATTTAGCTTTATTTACGAAAAATTGTGGTGGGCCGGGAGAGATTTGAACTCTCGACCGCACGGTTTCTCCATCCAGCTGAGGATTTATCAGCCGTGTGCTCCACCAAACTGAGCTACCAGCCCCTCTATTGTGCAATAAGGTAAGATTAATATCGCTTTTTGTTATAAACCATACATTTACCTCTTAAGCATATCAGGAAAGCCCTTCAGGGAAGTCATTAAGTGACGCGTCCTGTCATAGTTATCTAGCTAGCTACTTGACAAATTTGTAAACCTTAATTCGTCTTGTATTTCCCTCACAGATAAATAAACACTTCTCTTATAACTTTATAGATGGCTAGCTTAGACTGTAAATACTTCTCTTTGAAGGAAGAACAGTTTTCTGCTGAGAGACTCATCAGTAGCTAGCTAGTAGTAATTATGGAATTCTTCCAATGAAATAGCTAGCTTAGCTAGATTCTAAATTCATAATAATTCATTAGCAAAATATGGATTAGTTAATGTCTTAGAAACTTCAGCGCGCGCTAATCCAGCTTCTTGAGTTTCCTTCTTAGCACTGCTCTGAACTCGGGATCCTCGAACAGCTTATTCATAACGCCATCGCTCTCCTGCCTGGCCTCAACGACTCCATTGATTCTTTCTCTGAGAGCCCGGTTTTCCTCTCGCAGAGCCTCCATTTCCTCTTTTACTCCTCGAAGCCCCCCAATCTCTTCCTCGAGGTGGGTTATCCGGTTAACGCTCATTCTTTCCCAGAAACCCTTCAAATACTCTTTCTCAACGAAATCAATGTCATGATAGTCAAAATACGAGGTCTTAGACCCTGGAAGCTTATGTCCCATCAGCACCTCGCCAATATCGTTGTCAAGTCCACCTTTGTAAAGGGTCTTTCGAAAGGCCTTACGCAGACAATGGGTCCAAATGGTCTCGGGACGTATTCCTATCTGCTTCGCCATGTTCTTCACGACTTCAATTAAATGCATTGAGCTTATGGGTCTATCTTGGCTAGTGGTGCCCTCAGTCACAAAGACAGGGTCACCATCCCCTGGAACCCATCCATCTCTTTTCCTCGCATCAAGATATCCTCGGAGGGCCTCACCCGCTTCCTTATGCAGGAAGGTATAGTAGAAGCCAACGCCATACCGAGACAGTTTTCGGTCCACCGCACAATCGTTAACCCCTCTCGACCGATACGCTAAAACCTTGATTCTTACTGGGACTTTAACTTCTGGCCAAAGCTGCTCCTTGAAAATCCCATATCTCCAAGAACACAGACAGGACGCCCGAACCCCGCTCTGCCACAAACACAATAGAATAGCCCTCTCCCGCAACTGCTGCCTGAAACCCTTATCAGGAACCGCATCAACCATCCGATAAATATCCTCACGAGTCGGAATACATTCGCTACCAAGCTTCTTCTGTATTCGTTTTAAGAGCATCCCCCGCTCAGAACGATTGAAGCCGACCTCCCTCCCATTAACCTCTAAAAACCGCTTCACAACATAAAAGATTCTTCTCGACGTCGCATACTTCTCCTCGCCTACCTTTTGCAGACAAGCCCTCTTAATACAGCTCTTAACATCTTCATCACTAAGACCCAAGAACTCTTCAGGACCCTTATCAACAAACTCCAAGAACCACCTTAGAAAATGAAGTTGCCCACCTCGCGCGCTTTCAGGCCAACTCTTAGCAAAAAGCTGGACCACATCACTCTTCAACAGAAAGCTGTAATTAGGCTCCCTCGCCTTCCACCAACCAAACTCACCCCGATCACTAACGCCACTCGCTTCCATTTTACATAAAATCCTTGATAAAAAATGGCTAGCTAGCTATATATAAATGTTACACACGGCTATAAATATAAAGTTCCTATGTTTACTTCGGGTTGGGTTGGAAGAGGTTTTTGACTCATGACCATGCCTTCTTGTAGTCTGTGTAAATACGATACACATAATTTAACTTTTTGAATAGCGTCTTCTACCCTTGAACAGTGAGGCGGCTGAATTGTTATGGAGTCCGCAAAGAGATATCTAAATAAGGCTTTAATGAATATGAAGAAAATGTAGGGGAAATCCGAGAACTTTGATCCACCAATCCATCCCTGAAAAACCACTGATGTGCTTGGGCATCGAGTCAACAGCTCATACCGTGGGCGTGGCCTTAGCTTCTTCCAAGGGAGAAATCTTAACAAATGTAAACGCGGTGTATACTGCCCCCATGGGGCAGGGCATACATCCCCGGGAAGCAGCTCAACATCACTGCGAAGTAATACCAATAGTGTTAAGAAGAGTCATCGACAACCTTGATGGTTTAGATGCTGTGGATTGTATCGCCTTTTCCACTGGACCGGGGTTGGGTCCTGTTCTTCGCACTGGAGCCACGTTTGCGCGGGCGTTAGCTCTTTGGCTTGAAAAGCCCCTTGTCCCCGTTCACCACGCCATTGGCCACATTGAGATCGCGAGTCTCATGACGGGGGCGGAGGATCCCTTGGTGCTACTTGTTTCCGGGGGACACACATCCATAGCAGCTTTTGGCGACGGGTTTTGGCGTGTCTACGGGGAGACTGAGGACATTACCCTCGGCAATCTGTTAGACGTTTTCGCAAGGGAAGCAGGGCTTTCGTTTCCAGGGGGAGCCGTGATTGAAGACTTAGCGAAGAAGGGGCAGAACTACATTGAACTTCCATATGTGGTGAAGGGAAACGATGTATCGTATTCCGGTTTGCTGACAGCGGCTTTGAAGAGACTTAAGGAAGGACATGGGATTGAAGATGTTTGCTTCTCCTTGCAAGAAGTTGCCTTTTCAATGCTCACTGAAGCCACCGAGAGGGCCTTAGCCCACACCGAACGAAAGGAGGTGCTCGTGACTGGTGGCGTCGCTGCAAATGAACGGCTTCAGAGCATGATCGACAGCATTTCCCGAGATCATGGGGTCGAAGCCTATGTGGTTCCCAAGGAGTATAGTGGGGACAGCGGTGCTCAAATTGCTTGGACCGGAATTTTAGCGTTTCAGAGCGGAGTCCAGGTTGATGTGGAAAAAAGCTTCGTCAAGCCAAAGTGGCGCTTAGATCAGGTTAGGATTCCTTGGCGTTGAGGACGATCTCTATGCTGGTGAGGAAGGGGGCGGAAGCCAATCTCTACTTGGAAGATTGGTATGGCCTCAAGGTGATTAAAAAGGTACGAATTCCTAAACCCTATCGCCTTCGTCAAATAGATAACGAAATACGTCGAAGCAGAACCATACATGAAGCCCAAATCATGAGTGACGCGAAACGGGCAGGCGTTCCCACGCCAATTATCTACCTCATCGATGTGAAACGAACCTCCATCGTCATGGAGTACATTGAGGGCCAGCGAGTTAAAGAAATTCTAAACCTCCTCCCCAGTAAAGAACGTAAGATGCTTTGCAAACGAATTGGAGGGTTAATAGGACAATTACACGGGAAGGGGATAATTCATGGAGATTTAACGACGTCAAACATGATTCTGGGTCAAAATGAAAAGATCTTCTTCATAGACTTTGGGCTCGCAGAATACTCCGCGGAAGTGGAAAAACGGGGTGTAGACATACACCTGATGAAGCGGGCTCTTGAAAGCACTCATTACCACCACGCAAAGGAATGTTTTACCTCCATCATAGCGGGATATACAATTGAAGTTACCAGTAAAAACGCTGAAGAAGTGGTTAAACGGGTCAGAGAGATAGTCCAACGAGGTAGATACTCTGGTACCTGACTTAAACACTGAGTGTGAAGAATTCTGACTGAGACAAGAAGATCAACAAAACGTAAAGTCGTCTTTGCCACAGGCAATAGTCACAAGCTTCGTGAAGTAGAGTCCATTCTGAAAGATTATCCAATAATCATAGAGCAGAGAAACATGAAGGGACCAGAAATCCAATCCGAAGACCTGAACGAAATCGCAAAAACCAGTGTCGTCTGGACCGTGAAAAAAAGTGGCTGCCCGACATTCGTAGAAGACGCAGGGCTCTTCGTAGCGGCTCTGAGGGGATTTCCCGGAGCCTTCACCAGCTATGCGTATAACACACTTGGGAAGAAAGGGTTACTCAAGCTCCTAGATGGCGTGAAAAATCGAAGGGCCGTCTTCAAATCCGCCATTGCATATTGCTCATCTCGCCAAAAGCCAATCTGTTTTACAGGTGAAGTACACGGAAACATCTCCCTCAAAATAAGAGGTGTCCATGGCTTCGGCTTCGATCCCATTTTTGAACCCGATGACGTTAGAGGTAAAACCTTTGGAGAGTTGGGCGACGACGAGAAGAACCGTTATTCCCATAGAGCTCTTGCGGTTAGAAGATTCGCAGAGTGGCTTCTGACTCATGGCGTAGATTAAACGAGTTGATTACGTGGTGTCAATGGAGTGTACTGACTCCAAAATATTTCCTTTTTTTATCAGCTGCATCAATGCGATGAGTACGAGGTGAGAACGTGGTTACCCCCCATGAAGCCTAGTGTATGCGAGGAAGACATGGCCTCTTGAGGGGACTTTATCGATAAAATATGGATTGAGTGTTAACGTTTTTCAGAGAAGAGTTACAAACAATAATAGGATTACACTGATTAACTTAACAATAACCGGCTTCTCGCGTTGACTGGAAGATACGGATATACATTTAGCAACTAAAAACTTTATAAGAGAATATCGTACCACGTTAACATTTAATATGCGAGTTACCCAAAAGAGAACACGCGTGCGGAGGAATGACGTTGGCTCCTAAAGGAAAATCTCATTCAAGAAGGCCTGTGAGTAAGCGAGCCCCATCCTGGTGTAGATACAGCCCTGAAGAAGCAGAAGCCTTCGTCATCCAACTTGCAAGGGAAGGGCACCCTCCAAGCCAAATCGGGGTATTGCTTCGAGATCAATACGGCATTCCTCTGACTAAGTTTCTCACAGGAAAATCTGTAACAGAAATCATGGAAAGTGCGGGTGTTTCCTTGGAGCTTCCAGAGGACCTGCAAAATCTCTTACAGAAGGCCAATAGACTCCAGAGACATATGGCTAGGAATAAGAAAGACGCAGTGAATAAGCATTCTCTTGAATTGGTGACTTCAAAGATCCGTCGCCTCGCTAGATACTATCGGAAAAGCAACGTGCTTCCAGAGGATTGGAAGTACACGCCTTAATGGCCTGTTGCTTCATAAGTCGAGTCGATGGCTTGATGGATTCTGAAAACGCATCAAATCCGAAGGCGTTTTATGCATCTGCTGCAAACGCTGCTGAAAAGATTAACGAATTTGTAGCTAAGGGCCAGTTCATTCGAGTGGTATCGCATCTTGATGCTGATGGCTTAACCGCTGCAAGCATTATGGCTAAAAGCCTTTATAGATTGGATGCTCTCTTCAGGATTCGAATCGAGAAACAGCTTGATGAAGACTTAGTTGAGGAATTAGTAGCTGAAGGCGTATCACCAATTATTTTCAATGACTTAGGAAGCGGAGACCTCGACCTATTAAAGAGGAGGCTTTCAAGCAACGATATTGTGGTCTTAGACCATCATCAACCCCTAGGCGATACCTTTCCCACACTCACACAGGTCAATCCTCACTACCATGGCTTCAATGGCGCACAAGAAATAAGTGGCTCCGGAGTTGCCTACACCGTTGCAAAAGAATTGAACGCGTCAAACGCTGACTTGGCTTCTTTAGCCGTTGTAGGAGCCCTCGGCGACTCCCAAGACAGGAATCCAAAGAGGGAACTGAGGAGTCTGAATCAAACCATTGTAGCGGACGGAGTCGAAGCAGGATGTTTAAGTGTGGAAAATGACCTCACTTTTTATGGCAGGGAGACGCGACCAGTCCATAAAGCCTTGGCCTACACGACAAATCCCTTCCTGCCCGGCCTAAGTGGTGAGGAGGATAAATGTTTAGGATTTCTGGTTAATCTCGGCATTAAATTACAAAATGGAGGTCGTTGGAGAGCCGTGAACGACCTCAACGCTGACGAGAAACAAAAAATCTTCTCAGAAATAGCCAAGCTGTTATCCTCTAAACGGCTTCCAGACACGGTGGCCCTAAGACTCATCGGAGCCGTATACACCCTGATTCAAGAGGACCGGGGAACCTACTTGCGGGACGCACGAGAATACGCTTCTTTACTAAACGCCTGTGGAAGAATGGACAAAGCTGGCTTAGGCGTCAGCATCGGCTTCGGAGACCGCGAAAGAGCCTTGGAAGAAGTGCAGGACGTGTTTACCGCTTATAAAAAGACTTTGGCTGAATACATGAATTGGATAACGACGACGCCTAACGTAATAGACGAACATAAAAATATATATCTTGTAAATGGCAGGGGTACCATCAACGAAAACATGCTTGGCACGATCACTACGATCCTGATCTCAAGCAACATCTTAGCGAAGGACAAACCCCTAATAGCCTTAACATCTGCGGAAAACGACATGTTAAAAATCTCTGGGAGAGCGACATCCACAAATATCGAAAAGAAGTTAAATCTAGGCACAATCTTTCAAGAGGCGTCCGCAGAATTTGGTGGAACTGGCGGTGGCCACGATGCTGCAGCCGGAGCTCAACTCCATCAAAAATTCGCTGATGAATTTGTCCAACGAATAGACCAATTGGTCGGTTCATCCTTAAACGAAAAGGAGTGAAGCACCTACTACATAACCCTCTGAAAGCCTTTTAACGCTCCCTTAGCACTTCCCATTACCCCTCTACCGTTTACATCATGGTTGGAAGGCTACATACTCTCACTAAGCCCTTTCACGTTTTTACTATTAAGACTGGACATGGCGCATGACGACTGACTTTGTTGCTAACACTTCCAAGAAAGAACCTCGTCACTGAGCCTAACCCCCGATCCCCGATAACGATGAGGTCCACCTCTTCCTTTTCTGCAAAGCTAATTATTTCCTCTGCAGGGATCCCATAGAGGAGGGTGGTGACGGCTTTGATGCCTGCCTCTCTGGTCTTAGCTTCTGTAGTTGCGAGGATTCGTCTGCCATTTTCTTCAAGATGGTTCTTAAGATCTATCATGAAGGACGGTCCAGTCATATCGGTGGCTCGTGTGTATATGTCACGCATCATGAAAGCAGTATCGTATGTCATAGCTGCTATGGCTTGTACTATATGGACTATGTGAACTACATGGACCACCGAGGAAAATTTACTGGCTAATGTAATGGCGTAATCCAAGGCTTTTAAAGAGTGTTCAGATCCATCAATTGGTACTAAAATCTTTGCAAGCAATTTTCTTCATGAAGTATTGTAGTCAACTCAAGAATTTAAGGCTATATAGAGTGTATCCTGATTTGACCGTGTAGAACGCGTTCGGGTTTAACGAAGGCGTACTACGTGTGGTGGGTGAAGCCCTTTCCAACGTCTTGGCTGCTGTTTGATAAGGCCTTGACTAAATCATCCTGAAAATAATGCTTTTTGGTAACCTAGAAGTTTTCTACGGGTCGTTTCGCGTTCTAATTGTGGCGTGATGATCGACGGTGTATGCTTCGACTTCTTGAATATGCCCGCGCAGAAAGTGATTTCAATTTGTAAACACGGTCGCTCTCTCATACAAACACGTTTTCAGGCTCATTTATAACTGAGAAAGCGTTATAAATATATACGACCGAAAACCCCTAGTAAAGATCCGTTGCGAAGGTTGTTATTTTGTTTAGTTTAATTGTTCTTGAGGATACTGTACGGATACCGCCTGAAAAATTTGATAAGGCCTTGGAAATCGTGACCCACGAAGAATTAAGTGGAAAATTCGAGGGCATAGTGAGTAATGAACTTGGCTTCGTGGTGGCTGTTACGAACATGGAAGTGTCGCCAGTTGGAAGAGTGATCCCGGGAGATGGGGCTACGTATCACGCAGTGTCCTTCACGCTCCTCTCTTATCATCCTGAGGTGCAAGAAATTGTTGAAGGTGAAGTCGTCGAGGTAGAGGATTTTGGAGCTTTCATAAGAGTTGGACCCATCGATGCTCTCCTCCATGTGTCCCAAGTGATCGACGACTTCGTTTCCTACGATGAGCGACGGGGAACCCTCATGGCAAAGACTACAGGGAGACTGTTGAAGCAGGGAGATAACATTCGCGGTAGAATCACCGTCGTCTCCTTGGGCAGGGGTGGCTCTTCTGGAAAAATTGGCATGACGATGAGGCAGCCCTTCCTCGGAAAAATCGAGTGGATTAAAGAAGATGCGGAAATGGCTAGGAAGCAGCTGGAGGAGCGACGGAGGGAAGCTCTGGCCAAAACCGCTTAGAGGATGTAATGACATGAAGGAAAAAGCGTGTAAAAACTGTAGATTAATAATCGCGGATAATCTTTGTCCTGAATGTAAAATCATGAGTGCTTCAGACGACTGGATCGGAGAAGTCATAATCTTCGATTCAAGCACATCAAAGATTGCTAAGATCATGACTATCGAAAAGCCTGGCAGGTACGCCCTTCGAGTTCGGTGACTGACTTTCTTGAAGGCATATCAGATCAATGAAAAAGTGAGGATCAGGCTAAAACATCCTCTAGGACACTTGATTTTAGGTTCGCCAGAACGAACAATGAGGATTTTAGAGGACGCTATAGCCAGAGAAAAGCCGCCCAAAGTATGCGTCGTCGGAGACTTTACAGCCCTCAAAACAATCGAATACAACATCCCTGTTG
>DAOVBJ010000031.1 GCA_030670615.1 Candidatus Bathyarchaeota archaeon
CGTTAAAGGGGTTCTCGCTTTCCTGTCTTTCTTAGCTGGATCAGAGGTTGAGAACATCGGTGAGATACGATTACGGAGTCCCATATATCCACTAAAGGGCTAGAAGGGATCGCAGTACCTTTCTTAGTGTAAGTTGCCCCCACATTGAAGACAGGACGTTCTTCTAGCCACGTTTTTCGCGCCACAATAGCGACAAAACACAATTTCAATTTCTCGCACGATCTCTCGTTCTCTCTGAACTGGATGTGACCGTGAAATGACTCTTTTTTGCAGTCCGAAGGTATTTCTGTTCAACTGTGCTTGGGTGGCAAAAAAATTCCAAAAATCACCTTCTAATCTCAGCTCCCCCAAAATGAGTTTAACGGAAAACGGTATACGGTCAAATGATGAGGGAGAACGGTTAATATTCTTGATTGTTTCGCCCAGCCCCATGGAGACTTCGAAACGTGTGGGGATACCGACTATTTTTATAAAGATGCTCTTGGAACCTAATTCGTTTTTACGTATTTGTGTTAAGTAAACTGTACCTTTATGAAAATTCGTGACCCGAAAACCTTTACCCGCAAAATAGATTTCGATGTACTCCTGCAAGGCTATAAGATCGCAGTTGTAGCCTTGAAATTGTCGTCGTTCCATGGTCAATTAACCAAAAGGTTGTCCACAATTATGGCAAAACTTTTCATTAGCAGAGAGCTCGATCCCACAGCTAGGACAGTAGTGAAAAGAACTTGAAACCGTTTGAGACATCGGAGTGATGTCATTTGACTGAAGAGGCGCCTGATAACTTTGGGTTGCTCTCAGCTCAGGTGATAGGAAGGGCAGAAGCCGCTGGAAAAGGGTTTTTATGGACGCTTGTTTTCCTTCGAGAATGATCTTGGATTGGCTTAAGACTTCAAGGTAGGACTTCTTGAAGATGATCCCTCTTTCCTTGTATTTTATCCCTTGGATGTCTCTAATCGCCTCGGTTACAACGTCATCACTTTTAAAAACCAAGCCTCGTCTTGAGTACAGAACTAAACGCGCATCCGTTAAAATGACCATATACTGTTTACCCGCGTAAAACACATCAAAATCGCTCTGATAACGAATGTTCTCATAAGGCATCAGATAATCTTCTAAAGGCAAGAAATACCTTGACTCCTGGCTCTGTCATAGAATTGTTCCGAATATAAGTTTTTCTTCACGACAATTGCGTTCGTACCAACCTCTATTTACAGTATAATGAATCCTCGCTGGTCAAACACTTTCAAAAACGCTGTTCGTTCCAGATCAACATGAGGTCTATGCATCTTCGCAGGAGGCTGACAACGCCAGACGTGTCCGTATCACTAAAAACGTGAGTTAGTTAGCCGAATCCAGACTGTCAACTAGCTGACCCCCCCTCATACGACAGAGTCAGGAAGAGACAAGACACTGTTTGAATGATGCAGAGGGGAACCGAAACTCTTAACTCGTAATTACGTGCACTTGGTGTGAGGAAAAGATTTTGACCGAAGAGAAGCTTTCAAGTTTTTTAAAAACCGGTATGGACGGGTCGAGACTTAAAACGAATGTTCGAAGAGTACTCGTCTTAAAGCTTCCAGCTTACCAGTCATCTCCAACACGCCTATCAATCGAACTTAACCTTGTAGACGAGGAGGACAAACCCAAGAAGAGACGCGGACTCATCTTACGATCCAGCAGTGGGCTGGAAGACTTTAGAGAAATCTTTCAAGATAACAAGCTTTCAAAGCTATTGAGTGCGATTGACATGGTTAACCCTGGGACGAAGGCTGTGAAGCGACGGGACGGGGAAGACGTTTTAGAATTGTAGCACATGAGCGGAGGTTCCAAACTGAAACACGTCGAGCACCCCCTGATTTGGCCTAACACGGTGGAGTTTAGACTTTACCAAACGAAGATTGCTGAAGCCGCGTCTGAAAGGAACACTTTGGTCATCCTTCCCACTGCTTTAGGCAAAACGGTTATTTCAGCCATAGTGGCGGCCGAGATCCTGTATAATTATCGGAACGCCAAAGTCTTGGTGATGGCCCCCACTCGACCGCTTGTAATGCAGCACCGAAGAAGATTCGCCAGGATGTTGAAACTGGGAGCAGAGGATACAGCGTTATTAACCGGTAAAACGCCGCCGGAGTATCGGATGCCAGTCTGGGAAGGCGACGCTCGAGTTATCTTCTCAACGCCCCAAGTCGTGAAAAACGACTTATTGGAGAAGCGACTTACGCTGGAAGAGTATGGACTACTAGTCTTCGACGAATGCCACAGAGCCGTTAAGAAGTACGCGTATACGAGTATAGCCAAGTACTATCTGTCTCAGGCCAAGTATCCTCTTGTACTCGGGATGACGGCGTCACCGGGATCCAATATGCGAAGGGTTTTGGATGTCTGTAGAAACCTGTTCATTGAACACATCGAGTACAGAAACGAAGAGGACCCCGACGTTCAACCATACATCCAGCCGATCGACGTTAAATGGAAGCGTGTGGACCTCCCACGTGAATACGTGGCTATGAAGTATTTGATCCGAACGATGTTGGATAAGAGACTGCTCTGGCTGTATCAAAGGGGCATAATCAAGAGCAGCCCGAAGTATACTACGAGGAGAAGCCTGATCGAGGCGGGTGGCGAACTTCGTCTCATGCTTGAAGAGCGTGATGCAGAGGACCGGAGAGGAATCTTCACGGCCATTATTGCCCAGTCTCTGGCGTTAACGCTCTTCCACATGTTGGAACTTCTGGAATCGCAAGGTGTGTGGACCCTCAACACGTTTCTCAGGAAAGTTACACAGGAAAAGAGAGAGAAACGGAGTTACGCAATCCTAGTCAACGAGCCAGAATACCGGAAGCTTACAACCGCCATCGACAGCATTCAGATCGATCATCCTAAAAAGGTATTGCTGAAGCGTTTAGTGCAAGAGATACTAGAGACGAAGCCTTCGTCGCGGATGCTGGTCTTCACGCAGTACAGAGCCACCGCAAGCCACCTGGTCTCAGAATTGAACACGCTTCAGGGCGTAAGGGCGAACCGATTTGTGGGCCAAGCGTCTACGCTGCTGGATAAAGGTTTGACCCAAGAGGAGCAGGCTGCGCGAATCGAGCAGTTGGAAGACGGCTCGTTAAACGTTCTTGTGGCAACATCCATCGCCGAGGAAGGATTAGACATCCCCGCAGTGGATCAAGTCTTTTTTTATGAGCCCATACCGAGTGAGATACGATACATTCAACGACGTGGAAGAACGGGAAGGAAAGCCCCGGGCAAGGTGACGATCCTAGCCACAAACAACAGTCTCGACATGATCTATCTCTACGCAAGCAGACGAAGGATCGAGAAAATGCGGAGAACAGCGGAAAACGTGAACAGTAAGCTCCAACCAATCATCAGGATACATCCGAAGCCAACGCCAAACAAGTTGACGCCTGCAGAACTCAGGGCCTTAGAGGAAAAGGCTCACTTAGCCAGAATGGAGCCTGAGATAATCAAGACGGAAGCTGAGTCATTGAAGGCGTTCAGAACGAAGATTTCGAGCGCCTCCAGAAAGGCGTATACCAAACTGCTTGAGAGAGGCAGTTCAGGTCTAAGCATGGACCAACTCGCTCATGAGATGGAGTATGAGGGAGTCAACACAACGACAGTTAAGAGCGTAATCCAAAAGCTGATGAGTGAGCAACTTGTGAAAGAAAAAAGTCGTGGAACATACATGGCGACAGCAGCAGTGAAGCCCTCGGGAAAAACGTTTGAGGTCACCATCGAGAAGATCCTTCCTGGATCAGCGTTAGTCCTAATAGACGACCAGTGGAGGGCCAGACTGCTCCCCGAAGACTACGACGGGCCTCGAAACCTCATAAAGAAGAAATCTCGGTTTAGGGCTTCAGCTCAACTGTACCGAGTTGAAGGAGCACTATATATACGAGTGAAGGACGTTACGGAGATACTAACCTGAATAAAAACGCCTAAAAACTATGCATACTGCGACGCTTCATCGTATATGATAGGCAACTGACAATTGAATAAGTTGGTTCGGGATGGTGCTTCCCTTTGAAACGTGTACACATCAGGTTTATCGTCTACGACCGTCATTCAGTGATTAGTGGTACCAAGTGAAACCGCTGTGTGTTACAGCGTTCTGTAAGAGGGCAAGATTATGCTGATGAAAGTGTACATAAGGAGTGCTTTGTCGTCTCTGTATCACCCAGTATCTTCATATCGATTGCAGAATCGCTATCAGTATAGAGGGTGTTGATGTAAAATGCATCCAAAACGTGAAAACGCAGGATCCCCCAATAAGCTTTTAAATAAGGTTACTGAAAAATTCCACGAGGTGTTAACACTAACACAAAACATTATCGTTACCGCCGCAATCCCGTACGCGAATGCAGACCTCCATATCGGCCATCTCCGCTCGACGTATATACCCGCTGACGTTTACACCCGTTATCTCAGACTCAAAGGCCAAAACGTAATTTACATCTGCGCAACAGACGAACATGGCACCCCAATTTCCCTTAGAGCAGAGAAAGAGGGAATCACTCCCAAAGAGATCGCTGACAAATACAACAAAACCATTCATGAGGACTTAATTAAAGTCGGCTGCTCCTTCGATAATTTTAGCAGAACCACCACACAACTTCATCACGAGCAGACTCAACAATTCTTCAGACGCCTCCTCGAGAAAAACTACATCTACAGAGATAAATACGAACAGCTGTTCTGTCCAAAATGCAATCGATTCCTCCCAGATAGATATGTTGAGGGCGTATGCCCACACTGCGGTGGTGAAAAAGCTAGAGGAGACTCATGCGATGTGTGTGGCAGATATTTGAAGCCCACTGAATTGAAAAAGCCCTATTGTGTAACTTGTGGCACAACGCCTGAAATTCGAAAAACAGAACACTGGTTCTTTAAACTAAGTGAGTTTCAGGATTTCCTTAAGGAATGGCTTGAAGAAAACAGGGACTTCCCCTCCAACGTTAGAAATTACGCATTAGAGTGGCTCCGAGAGGGCCTCAGGGACTGGTGTATCACCCGAGATCTGGACTGGGGTGTCCCCGTTCCTGTAGAAGACTCTGAGGGAAAGGTAATTTATGTCTGGTTTGATGCGCCAATCGGCTACATTTCATCCTCCATAGAATGGGCAAATCGTTCGGGAAACGCTGAAGAATGGAAGTCCTTCTGGCAAAAGGAGGACAGTAAAATAGTACACTTCATTGGCAAGGACATAATCTATCACCACGCCATCTTTTGGCCAGCCATGCTAAAAGGCCACGGAGATTACACGTTACCCTACAAGATAATCGCTGGCGAGTACCTCACCCTTGAAGGAAAGAAGATGTCAAAGAGCAGGGAGTGGGTTATTGGAGTGAAGGATTATCTGGAGAAGTTTGAGCCCGACCCCCTCCGATACTACTTGATTGCAGTCTCACCCCTTACCAAGGACGCGGATTTTTCGTGGACAGAATTCATTCGAAAAAATAATGATGAACTCGCAGATATTCTGGGGAACTTTATTCACCGAACCTTAACCTTCACCTACCGATTCTTCAATAAACGAATCCCAAACGCGGAAGAACTTGATGAAGCTGACGAGAAAATTCTTGAGACCATTATGAACGTGAAACATGAAGTTGAAGAGTTACTGGAAAAACAGGAGTTTCATCGAGCCATTCGATCGATCATGGGGCTGGCAGCGACGGGTAACAGGTACTTTAATGGGCAGGAGCCGTGGAAAACCGTGAAAGAGGACCCAAAGAAGGCGGTCAACACGTTGTACATCTCAAATCAAATTGTAAAAGCCTTAGCCATCCTTTTAGAACCCTTCCTCCCCTTCACAGCTGAAAGGATGTGGACTCTTCTCAATCTTCCGGGAAGTATTCATGAGCAGAAATGGGGGGAAATCGATGTGACACTCGCTTCAAACCATGTGATCAAAAAGCCTGAGCCCCTATTCCGTAAGATTGAATCGACTACGCAACTGCGTTAAAGGATTAGGGACTTGTAGACTTCAAGGGACGAAGAATGACCGCAGGGTTCCTCAAGTTGATAGACTTTGAGGTCACGGGTAAGACTTCGTTCTGGCTCAACTCTATCCTCAATGGCGTCGATCTCGTTCAGCAAAGCCATCAAGGAAGGAGGCTAAGGTATAGACTCTGCGTCCGCTTCGAGCAGGCTCTCGGTCGTGTACCTACATGGCCCCAACGTATCGTCTCTTTTTTTCCCATAATTCCGCTACCAACATATCTCGAACGGCTAAACGGATTGCTTCAGCTCTATTAGGATAATAGTTCTCGTCAACCAGTTCATCCAAGTCTTTGATGTATAGTTCAGGTAGATGAATCGTTATTAGTTTCAAACAACCGCCTCTATTAATTACAAATAGAGGGTGTATACAGAACATATGTTTGCGTATTTATATCTAAATACGATTTAAATACGAATGTTCCTTTTACTTATATAATATAGGTATTATTCTTAGCGATACTGTGAATAATTCGCCATTTAAAAACACCGTTATTTATATCCCCCTATCAATCTTACAAGCTTTACAATTATAAATAAGATTGAAGAATAAATTGTAGTAGCCACAAAATGAGGAGTTACGACAGGTTACATGACGACAAAGCACGCATACATAGAAAACTACGGCTGCACAGCAAACAAGTTTGACCTCGAGATAATACTAGCCCACCTGAAACAAGCGGGATACGAAGTGACGTACGATTCGAAAAGGGCAGATATTATCCTAATTAACACCTGTGGGGTTAAGAAGCCAACGGAGGATCGAGTGATAACGAAGCTACGGTTTTTCGGTAAACTCAACAAGCCCCTCATAATTACAGGATGCCTGCCTAAAATCAACATGGATGCAATACACAAAGCTGTGCCCAACTTCTCCGCGATGCTCGATCCTCAAAGCCTTGACAAGATACCCTTAGCCATAAGATCTGCTGAGAACGGAGAGAAAAACATAGTTTTCAGGTCTGAGAAACCCATCCTCAAACTGAAACAGCCCAAGATCAGACACAACCCAGTCATCGAGATCATATCGATTTCTGAGGGATGCACAGGAGCATGTACCTATTGTTGTGTCAAGTTCGCTCGAGGAACTTTGCGTTCGTATCCAAGAGAGACGATTATTGAAAGAGTTAACAAAGCGGTTTCAGAAGGCGTGAAAGAGGTTTGGATGACCTCCCAAGACAGCGGAGCCTATGGACGGGACATCGGAACTAATCTCGCGGAATTGCTACGAGACTGCTGTAGGGTTGAGGGAAAGTTTCGAATCAGAGTGGGCATGATGAATCCCAACCACACATTATCGATGCTTCCAGAGCTCATACATGCTTATCAAGATGAAAAGATCTTCAAGTTTCTACATCTGCCCGTTCAAAGTGGAGACAACAAGACACTGAAACGGATGAACAGATATTACACCGTGAGTGAATTCAAAAAAATCGTTCACTCATTTAGAGAAGAAATACCAGATGTAACCCTTTCCACAGACATCATCTGCGGATTTCCTGGCGAGAGCCCAGAAGATTTTGAAAGGACCCTCCACCTTATTGAAGAGGTTCAACCAGACATCGTGAACATATCAAAATTCTTCTCACGACCCAACACGATTGCGGAAAGAATGGAGCAGCTTGATGTCAGAGACGTAAAGAATCGAAGTAGAAGGCTAGCAAGGCTGGTTAATGCCGTGTTGGTGAAGCGAAATAGAGGCTGGTGGAACTGGGAGGGAGAAGTACTCGTCGACGAGAAGGGTAAAGGAAACTCGTTGATTGGTAGAAACTTCGCGTATAAGCCAATTGTGATCCACACTAAGGAACCTGTTTTAGGAAGATTCATCCGCGTCAAGGTGATTAAAACGTTTAGAACGTACTTGGAAGGAGAAGTCGTCAACCGCCTTCGCGAGCTAGCTAGCTCCACTCGATCTCCCGATGGTTAATCACGCCATTTCCCCTTTTTTTTATCATTATCGCCTTTTGAACCTCCCTTTTCAGAGGGATCGTGTACCCTTTCGAGGGTTTTACTGAGTTCCACAGATGACATCATGGGCTTGCTCACACACTTTATCGTTGAGATCCTAGGGTTTTAAAACGAAAAACTATTGTAAAGCAGCTTCGACGACTAGTTAGCCAGTATATCTTGCGTATACACCGCTGTTCCTTCGATACAAAAAGGGGAATGTCAAGTGTCGATGCCTTGCCGCCGGGGGAACCGCGGTTACCCAAGCGTTCAGGACGATGAAATGATTTTCTCAGCGCCTACGAACATGCTAGAAGACCTCGTGCGGGGTCTTAGCCAGAAGGGCACGGGCACCATACCCACCCGGTTTTCAATGAAGCCTGAGTATAGGCTTTCCGAGAGCTA
>DAOVBJ010000160.1 GCA_030670615.1 Candidatus Bathyarchaeota archaeon
ATCTTCTCTGTGTTCCCCGTCCGACTGTAATACAGGACAAGCATTTTGGGCATCTATACCACCTAATCCTAACCCGTTTTATCAGGCGGTTACGCCTATGTATTCAAGGGGGAACCATACTAATTAGAATTCCGTTTTCAAAACACAGATTCTTCAAGGGTGACCAAGAGAGGAGACACTAAAGGGGTTAGTGGGGGTGATTGGACGCGTCGAAGAAGAAGTTCTCCGCTACGGGTTTAGCAAGCTAGCTCCTCTCAAAGGGTAGGTATCCGCCAGAAGAGTATGCTCCAGTTGCAGAAGAGGTGGAAGATTGAGGATGGAATAATGTTTTGGCTTCTTATCATGATGTATCCGAATAATAGGCTGACGGGAAATAGCAGTAGGGCACTTGCTAAGGCCTCTAAAGCAACTCCAAAATACTGGTAACTCGTTGGAAAATGCCAGAGGGCAAAAAGCAGCGAGGTGGCCACGACTCCTTTAAGTGTGCCACCGTAGGCAATTAGTCTTGTTTGAGTATAGCCTCTCCAGACTATTTCTTCACTAAAACTATTGATTGTAAAAGCAATGAGTCCGTAAGCCAATGATGGAGAAAAACTCGTGAAGCCTCCACCTGAAGAGAGGGCATAGAAGCCTGTAACTGTGAAAAAGACAGCGCTTAATAGGAGTCCCAGCGTAAGCATTCGCCATATATTCTTTCCTGTTATGCCTATGCTTCCATGTTTTTGCCCAGTTCTTTTCATGGCCATGATCAAGGGCAGCAAAAGTGTAGCATAGATGAATGCTGTGAACAACACGCTGATTACATCAAAAGGTGGGCGCTCGTCAGGTTGTAGCGTAGGTATAATAATATTGTACGTGAATACGTTCCATGCAGACGTTACTATAAACATAACTATAATTACCAGAAAAACTAGGGACGCCTCTTTTCTCGGATCTGCAATTGTTAGAGGCTCTGGACGTAACTTCAAAGCTTTTGAGAACAAATAGACTATAGGAACTCCAACTACAAAGAAGACAACCTGAGGTATGATGTCCATCAATGTCGGGAAAGCCAAGCCAGTTTTCACTTCTTAATGCAAAGATATGACTGACTCATCGGTTATCAGTTTTATCATAGACTTCTTTTAGAGTACCAGGCGAGGAAGCGAGGTAAAGCTAGCTAGCTTCAAACTGGACGAACATCAATACGAGCTGGTGGCTTCCCTACAGGAGAAACTCGGCGCACAGAGCATCCGCCTCCTGATCAACAACCCGGAGAAAATCTGAGAACTCGTACACTTCGCCGTGAACATCACGGAACGCGTGTCCTCACCAAACCCCCCATATATAACCAAGCATATTTGGGGACGAGGAAAGCCCGCTTCAGCCACCTCGTGCAACGCGAATACCCAAAGAAAGAAGCTAGAGCTCTGAGACCCCTTCCCCACCCACGAACATACACATGCTAGGAGTTGTGTGAAGACATATATAGTCAGCAAGGCGATGATCGAGTACGAGGAATAACTAATATGGTGAAGATTTTAGTGGTATACGACTCGAAGACGGGTCACACGGAGAGCATGGCGGCGGCGGTCGCCGAAGGAGTCGAGGCCGTGGAAGGGATGCAGGTCGCTGTGAAGAGGGTTGATGAGACGTCGCTTGCAGACCTCCAAGCGGCAGATGGAATCATCCTGGGGTCACCCACCTACTATGGGGAGATGTCCGCGAAGCTGAAGGGTCTCATCGATCGGTCGGTCGACATCCACGGGAAACTTGAGGGCAAAGTCGGTGCTGCCTTCACGAGTTCGGGGGGAGTCGCGTGTGGCGCGGAAACCACGTTGCTCTCCATCATCCAGACCATGCTCATTCATGGCATGATCGTGCAAGGCCGATCGAGTACTGCGCACTATGGAGCTGCAGCAGTGAACGCCCCCAACGAAGAGGAACGGCAGTCCTGCCGCGACATCGGGGAACGAACCGCCAAGCTCGTGGCACGAATTCACGGCTAGCCAGCTAGCTCCACAAGAAAAGACTTGACGCCATCATTGGTCACATCGTGCTTTGGATGAGTGCAATCGCCGCAGGGGTTGGTTTTTGGAAGTCGATTCCTTCATGACGACAATAGTACTGTCCTCTTTAGCTGGTGGAAGCCTGATGACCATCTATGGGCTCTTCGAGTAAAGGAAGAAGCAAGCATCTTATGTGGTTCTGAAGCCATATATAATACTCACACGCGTATATACGTTCAGTGCATCATCATGAGTGTTAAAGATGCTTTGATCATGAAGAGGGTGGACAACGTTGTTACAGTCATCCAGGATGTCGAGGTGGGTGACGTGGTGATTGCCCGGATAGGGAAGGAGAATTTTACCGTTAAGGCGAGGGAGACGATCCCCTTCGGATTCAAGGTTGCGGTGAAGAGCATATCGAAGGGGGAGTCCATCCTAAAGTACGGTGAGGTCATCGGTACGGCACGCACCAAGATCGAGGAGGGCGCCCTCGTCCACATTCACAACCTTGAAGGGACGAGGGGCCGAGGCGACCTCGATAGGAGGCGAGTCCAGCCATGACTTGGCTAGGATACGAGAGGCCAGACGGGTCCTATGGAGCCCGAAACTATGTCCTCATTTACCCAACCGGCATCGTAGCCGATACCATCTGCCACTTCGTGGAGGGAACTCGAACCATCGTCGTCGCCTCCACCCCCTATGGCCCAAGTGAGGACACGTCGATGTTCAACCGACTCTGCGTCGGCCTTGGCCGCAACCCCAACGTTGCCTCAGTGATCATAGATTGCACGGGATTATATTGGATCCAATCTTCCGCATCACCTGAATCGCTGGCGGAGGAGATCGCGAAGTCGGGAAAGAGGGTGGAGCTGATCGGACTCGGTCGCGAAGACACGATGAGCGTGATCGGGAAGGGGATCAAGCTTGCACGAGAGATGGTCTACGAGGCGTCCACTCTCCGCCGCCAACCTGTGGATGACAGCCACCTCGCCATCGGCGTCAAGTGTGGGTCTTCCGACGCTACAAGCGGCATCGCCGGAAACCCGGTGGTCGGCTACGTCTACGACAAACTCGTGAAGGCTGGGGGAACAGCCATGTTTGGGGAGACCACGGAGGTCATTGGGGCGGAGCATCTTCTGGTAAAGCGAGCCATCAACCCGAGGGTGGTTGAGGAGATCTTGCATGCTGTGCGGTCAAATGAGGAGCGGGCGAAGGCCACGGGAGAGGACATTCGGGGGCAGAATCCCTCACCTGTAAACATAAAGGCTGGTCTCTCCTCGATTGAGGAGAAGTCTCTTGGGGCGATCTACAAATCGGGGTCGATGCCGATACAAGGGGTTCTCAAATACGCGGAGCGACCGAAGGGAAAGGGCTTGTACTTCGTCGACAATTGGGAGGCGAGGACCTCCATCTTCA
>DAOVBJ010000056.1 GCA_030670615.1 Candidatus Bathyarchaeota archaeon
TGTAGAAGTATAGAAGAATCCGCGAGAGGTGGTAACTTGTTTCACGGGTCTTCACGGATGGTTCGAGCTTTTTTTGGCGAAAAACAGTGGAGGGGAGTCTGTGGCAGCATTGAACCGATCCCTTTTATGATTCCAGGTCCTTCGGTGCCCAGCTTACAGAGAAGAAGCTGCTCTAAAAAGCCTAGCGGAAGTACCTTAATCACGTCTCTCTCAAAGTTGGATCTTTTGACGACGCGATGTACTTCGGTGAAGGGCCTTCCCAGTACGAGTATTCTGTCAAAGTCTAGTGAAACCCATTCCTCAAAGAGGGAGTATTGACTTGTTGATAGCCGTCCTTCAATTTCTCCTTTTGTCTTATCAATTCTCGTCACTTGAATTGTCAATGGACGGTTATCGTAGAGGGCGAAAGCCTCAACTATGTTGGTTACGGAGAGCTTTTTCCCGTTGGCGAGTTGGCTGCGAAGAACATGGAGGGGAAGTAAAACGTCAATGTGTCGTGGAGAGGAGATCCCTACGTCCACGTAAAGGCCGTAGCCTACCTGTCTCGCGTCTATGATCTTTCCCCTGACTTCTTCAAACACGTTCAGGTTTTCCAAGGATATTGGAGCTAACCCGAATTTCTGGTCAAGGTAGCGGGTGACCACGGGGACATCCGATCCGAAGACCTCAACTTGAATCCAGTTCTCACCTGTTTTTCCAAGGATCTTAAACTGGACTTCGAGGCCCTCGATGAGTGGAGAGAGGATGTCCTCAAATATCTTTAAAAAATGTCTCCAGCGAAAGCTGTAGCATTTTTCGAGAAGCGTTAAAACAACCATTAAGAAGTGGCTCCAGTCAAAGCGGCGAGTTCATTATGTAATTTTTTAAAGCGGTTTATTGCTGGAGACCCCAGTACCCTGCCTAATTCCATCGAAAAGGATGTTAACGCCTCTTCAAAGCCCAATTCTTGACTTCCCTCAATCAGCTTATCGGAATAAGAGATTATTTTTTCCTCAAGGCTTTGTGGGAGAAAGCTCCGTTTAGGGAGTCCCAGCCGAGCGGCTTCCGCCGCGGTCATTCCTGAGCCGCTGTGTCTCTCTATGATGCGGATAATGGGTTCAGGAAGGCTGAATGAACGGGCGATATCTGCTCCCTTAATCGCGTGGTCTAATTCATGGGTTCTTGCTCGACCGATATCATGAAGGAGTGCACCGATGCGAACTAGTTCTACATCTACGGTAATCCCGTTTCCAGCTATTTTCTGGGCTGTTCTAGTGGCGAGATCTGCGACTGCTTTACAGTGTCTTATGACTTTAGGCGAGCACCCTGCTTTCGTCAGGAGGTTTATCGCCTCTTTTTCTGAAGGGCTTTTGGACAAGATGGGTCGCCCACAGGAGTTAATGCTGCTCATTCGCTCATTTCTTTCTCTAATTGAGTGATTTTATTCTCCAAAGCGTCAATTATTTTTTGGTTATCAAAGTATTCGAGAAGCTTTTCACAGGTCGGACATTTAAAAACGTATTCCATAGCGTCTTCAAAAGTGAGCCTTTCACACTCCGGTGTGTAGCAGTAGTAAAAGTCATGGCCCCGTTCGTAGTCTAAGCGCGTTTGAAGAATCCTGAGAATTCTTTTCTTCTGATTTTTTATGAAGCCTTCAACCTGATCCAGCTGAAGGCTCCATCGAAAAATGAACCAACCGGTGGTTTCATCTCGCACCCCGTCGCATTGGACGATGGAGTGATTGTAAAGTTTGAAAAGGATCCTTCTCACATCGTTCAATTTAAATTCGGTTTCAGCGTCTTCAGCTATGTAAGACAGGATCTGGTCATCTGTGGCTTCCTTAAACTTCTTTAAGGCCATGACTATTTGAACCGCTTCCTCGCCGCTGATGACCTTTGCAACTTTCATCAGAACGTCGTCATCTACAAATATACTCACGTTACCAGTCTCACAAATTTAAAACTATTATAGGAGTAAAGAGAAACTTAAGTTTTGTTAAATGCGTCGGATGTTTTAAATTGAAAATCGTAGTTTTGAGGTTAAGCCACAGATATGTTCGAGATGACAGAGCCACATCACATCTGTTCTTGGTTGCAAGAGCCTTTGGAGCCGATGGAGTGATTTACACGGGCCAAAGGGATAGGAAAATTGAAGCTACTATCCAAGAGATTACTGAGGCTTGGGGCGGCATCTTTGATGTGAAGTATAGAAAGAATGGGGCTGAAGTGTTGAAGGAGTGGAAGAGGAGGGGCGGAGACATAATCCATCTATCTATGTATGGCCTCTCAATTCAGAACGTGGTGGAAGTCATTCGGATGTCGCCTGCAGACAAGCTCATTGTGGTTGGTGGAGCGAAGGTTCCCAAATATGTGTATGAAGAAGCTGATTGGAATGTGGCTGTGACGTCTCAACCACACTCCGAGATCAGCGCCGTAAGCATTTTCCTCCACGAACTTTTAGAGGGACGAGAGTTGTCAAAATCCTTTAAAAACGCAGAGTTAGTTATCGTGCCCCAAGTAAGGGGTAAGAAGATCGTCAGAGGATCAGGTAGAGGATGCGGTCTGTAGACCCGCAACGACCTTTCCATTAAGACGCTTTACTTTCCCTTCAACGTCATCAACGAGCCAACGAAAGGCTGTTACCTTGATTACGACTTCCTCATTTTTGTAGACGGTTTTGATAGAGTTAACTTTACCGTGGAGTTCGGATATGAAGGAGAGGGATTCTTTAGTTAGCGGAAGTCTGACGACGATGGTTAAGACGTCTCCAACTTCATTGGAGAGTTTACACTTCAACTCTTCGAGGTTTGTACCTTTAACTGCTGAAATGAGGATGGGGTTTGGCGCGAGTTCCATAATGTTGTTGAGTCGCTCCTCTAATTCGTTTTGCGTCAATAAATCGATCTTGTTTAAAGCCGTTACTATGGGAATGCCTCCGGCCCCAATTTCATTAAGTACTTCTAGGCTGCAGGAGAGTTTTCTCTTGATCTCGTCCAAGGATTCGTGGAAGTCAACGAGGAGGATTATGGCGTCAGATAAAATGGTCTCCTCCAAGGTGGAGTGAAAAGCCTCCACCAGGGCCAGGGGAAGTCTGTCGATGAAGCCAACGGTGTCAGTGATCAGCACGCGTCCAACGTTGAGGTCAATGGACCTCGTCGTCGTGGTAAGTGTCGTGAAAATCCCGAGGTTCACGGATTTAGCTGCGCCTGTCAGAACGTTAAAGAGGGTTGTCTTACCCGCGCTTGTGTATCCAGCTAAAGAAACAAGGGGAAACCCCGACTCGGTCCGTCGAACCCGATGTAAACTCCTTTGTGCACGAATTCGCTTCAGTTCTCGTCTAATGCTGTGGATCTGTCGTTTAATCTCATCGTAGTAAACGTCGACGCCATGCGTTCCGAGGCCTAAATAGCCAGGTCGCTCGCCCATTCTTGTAAGCCTAACCATCTCTCGCGCTCGTGGAAGTTGATGTCGAAGTCTTGCAAGACGGATTTGTAGGTTTGCTTCGTTAGTCGAGGCGCGTTTGGAAAAAATTTCAAGGATCAGTTGAAAGCGGTCTATGACTTCGACTTCCACGACTTTAGCGAGGTTATAGGATTGAATTGGCTTCAGCTCGTTGTCGAAGATGACTCGTTCAGCATTTACCTCCTCAACCAGCTCCGCTAGTTCCACCGCTTTTCCCCGTCCGATTTGAAACCCCGCGTCCGGTCGTCGTGTCTGCTCAATATGTCCTGCCACGGTGTAGCCAGCGGCTTCAGCCAAGCTCTTCAATTCATCAAGATTTGAACGCTCATAGTTTTTACGTCTCTGAACGAGTATTGCCTTGATGATCCTTATACCTCCACGTCAACGTTCGTCCCTTTTTTGCACAACTACGACGTCGCCCAAGGTAAGGGCAGTAGGCTTATGCGCAGACACTTCTTCTCCAACTTGAGTCGTGGTCGGAGAACCCAGAATTTTGATTTTCAGATTACTCTCCAGTTTTTTAGCTAGGGCTAGCTCGGGAGTCATCTTCTCCATTTCCAATTTTTGAAGAAGAGAAATCTTTTCACCGATTTTTCTACTCAGTTCCTCATGGGTTAAACCGAGTTTTTCCCTACCCCGCCTAATCCGTTTACCATAGCCCTCAACGACAACAGAGTCGTCGAAAATTAATCTTTGTTGAGAAGGTTGAACTCTCATTCGTGGGCTTACAGGCGTCACCCTTTTTGTTGAAGCCTTTTGTATTTCGGGTTCGTATCTCCTGCGGGATGAGTTTGATTTGGAGCATTCGGAGCAGACTAAAAGTTTTGCGCTGTCAATGACCACCGAGTAGGCTCGTCCAAAAATCTGGCTTCCGCAGACTTCACAATCCATATCGGAATTCCCTCGTTTGAGATTCCTTTAAATGATAAGTGGGGGCAATTAGTACTTGAAGGTTTCTAATGGGGAAGTCGACGCTTGGGAAACAGTAGGTTGGATTTACAAAAGATCAGGGCGATAGCAAATTACCAGTTTGAATCCAATGTGGGCCACATTTTGTTCCCTGAAGAGGTGGAACTGACACATTCTCGGAGAACGGGCAGGATCAGGCATATCTCCCTTGAAGGACGGTTGCTGGCGACGCTTAGGCCCTGCGACAGCTTGTTTTCACTGACGATTCACGGAGCTCAGAGGCTCAAGACTGCTCTGAAACCATTGCAGTCCAGGGTTGTTGCAAGGAAAGATGTTGAAGAGTTTATCAAGAGCGGTCGAAACCTTTTCGCTCGCCACGTGGTTACAGTAGACGAAGAAGTCAGGCCTGGAAGTGAAGTGGTTGTCACAAACGAGGATGATGAGCTTTTAGCTGTGGGAAGAGCCTTGTTGAGCGGTATGGAGATGTTAGCATTTAAAAGGGGGGTTGCAGTCAAAATTAGGCGAGGAGTAGAAGAGGTGGAGGGTTAATGCGAAAGATAAGTTCTCGTCAGGCAAGAAGGCTTATGAGCCAGCTGGGAATGCAAGTAGAAGAGGTCCGGGATACAAGGCAGGTCATAATAAAGACCTCGAATAAGGAAATCGTCATCGACAACCCAGAGGTCAGTATTACCCACATGCAGGGACAGGATGTCTATCAAGTCATGGGCGGAAGCGTCACAGAGAGAGCAGTTCAGGGGAGTGTGGAAGAGGAGCCGCTTGTGATCCCCGAAGAAGACGTGCATCTGGTAGCTCAACAGGCGGGGGTAGATGTGGAAGCAGCGAGGAAGGCCTTAGAGGCGGCGGAAGGAGACTTAGCCCAAGCCATTTTAAACCTATCACAGACAAGGTGAGGAAGAGTCGTTCTTGTCTGATGCGTGACTTCTTGATTTAATTTAGAATGTCTTCTCTCTTCAAGAAGCCTCTTGTAAAAGGTTCCCTGTCATATGACCCTGCTACGGGGTGATTTACTCGCCTGAAGGTGGTGACGGAACCCGATGAGAGATCTGAGGCGAAGTTGTGGGTCGGACAAGTGTTACCTTTTTCTTGGGTTGGAAGATCCCCTATTCAGATCAGACACATTCGATCTCGTCGATTCTTCGATGAGGGATTCAATATCCTTCTTGAGAATCACGACGTCGCCGATCTTCGCAATCTGATCCCATTCAATGGTAAGCTCCATCACCACGTCTCTTTGTTCAATAACTTTGTTGGGCACATCAATTTTTTTTCTCCTCGCCCAAGTGAGTAGATCGTCTTCGGTAGCGTTCTTCAACCCCAAGTCATTCTTGACTTGATCGAACAACTTTTGGACGCTGATAAAGGTGGTGGGGACAAGAGCCCTCCTCAAGGCTTCAGGATCGGATTGTTCTACCCGTATCACTCGTTCAAGGTTTATCAAGAGCCCTGGAGGGTATCCAACCAATAACTTGACCGCGGATCCCACGATTTTTGCTTCGGAGTCGAGAACGAGTCTGCCAACCAGATCTTCCGTGCTTTTAAAGCCAATTTCGTCACTGAGAGAGATATTCCGATTCCTTGCCTCCACCGCCTCATTAAGAAGGACGCATTTCCCTACGTCGGAAAAAGCGATTTTATCAACGTAAGACCAGTCTATAGAGCCTTTTTCCGTCTTCATTTTAAGCTCTTGAATTTGGTACGGGATCTCTATACCCTCGCCAGTGGCGTAGTCAACTAGGTTCTCTAAACTCACGGGTTCACCGAGGGGCAGATTTAATTTCTGTTTAATCTGGTCATAGAGAGCCTCGAGGCCTGACTTAGGACGGGAAGAGAACGAAAATCGGGAGTTGGGCTTTTCCTGAGGAAGCTGTTCCAAGAGTCTTTGAATTAATTCTTCATCATTTAGAGTTTGTACACGCTGAGTGTCATACTCGTAGAGGTTAATTATGATGTGGTCTGGTTCGACACTGAAGTTGGC
>DAOVBJ010000080.1 GCA_030670615.1 Candidatus Bathyarchaeota archaeon
GGGGTTGAACTTTATCATGTGAGAATGCCTCTCATATATCCTTGGCGGACAGCGTATGGCGAAGACTCTGACATTCATTCGGTGCTTGTTAAGATGGTAAGCGGAGACACCCATGGTTGGGGTGAAACCACCCCCTTAAAGGCGCCATGTTACTCGTCAGAGTGGGCGGGAGGCGTCTTCACCGTGACGAAGGAGTTTCTTGCTCCTCAAATAGTGGGACGGGAGATCGAGAGTGCAGATGAGCTGCTCAAGTTATTAGGGCACTTCAAGGGAAACCCCTTCTCTAAAGCTGGGCTTGAAGTTGCTTTCTGGGTTTTGAAGGCGAAGTTGGAGGGTAAGCCCCTCCACCAATTACTGGGTGGTAGATCGCTCCCAGTAGAGGTTGGGGCAGACTTCGGCGTTCAAGACAACGTCGGCATACTATTGAAGAAGATTCAACTTGCGGTAGGCGAAGGTTATCCCCGAGTAAAACTCAAGTTCCGTCTAGGATGGGACATCGATGTTTTGAAAGCGGTTCGCGACTCATTTCCAGATTTCACCTTTCACATAGATTGCAACGCATCCTTCACCCTGAAAAACCTCAAACTATTCAAGAAGGTGGATCGCTTTGAACTGGCTATGATCGAACAACCATTGCACTACACAGACTTAATCGACCACGCTGAATTGCAAAGATGCATCGAGACCCCGATCTGCCTCGATGAGAGCATTACAGGCCCTAAAAGCGCGGAGCAAGCCATCCAACTCGAAAGCTGCAGATACATGAACGTTAAATCGGGCAGAGTCGGCGGTTTACGGAACGCTGTGAAGATACATGACATGTGCGAGGAAGCTGGTGTGCCCTGCTGGGTTGGGGGCATGCTGGAGTCAGCTGTGGGAAGCGGGGTTTCAGCAGAGTTGGCGACTCTTCCCAACTTCAAATATCCAGCCGACATATTTCCCACTAAAATAAATTACGTCGAAGATTTAGCCAGGCCCGAGATCTCACTTTGCTCTCCTGGGAAAGTAGCGGTCTCTAAAGTCCCTGGAACACCCTATGAGCCGAAAGAGGACATGCTCAAAGAATATGCGTTAAGTAGAGCTTGGATAAAACCCTAGAACTCCTCTTTGAAGCGCTTAACATGGATATAAAGGCGGTTAGATAGCTTCATGCGTATAAACTCCCTTTAAACCCCTTTCAGACATATCTCTGATCTTCAATGACGGGAGAAATGCCTCTTAGACGCAGTTATTAATCATCGCGTCATCCCACGAAAAAGATCTTATGATTGTACTTCAATGCCTTTCTCAGGAAACACTTGAAGTTTAAGTGCGCTGAGTGCACTTCAATACCATTAAATATGATTAAAAGTTTTTTCTTATTTGGTGAATGGGGTTTGGTTAAGAAAGCAATGATAATTGGTCTTGACTCCGCTGTTCCAGAATTAATAAAGAGGTTTGCCGAGGAAGGAATACTTCCTAACATGAAAAAATTGATGGAGGAAGGCGTTTTTGGCGAAGGATTTGCCACGCATCCAACTCTGACTGGAACAAATTGGACATCAATCGTGTGTGGGACCTGGCCGGGCACGCAGGGAACCTCTTGCATGTGGACCCACTTCGAGGGTGAGCCTTTGAATAGAGTTCACTCCAGCTTCCTTTCAACATCCTCAAGATGTGAGCCGCTTTGGGAAGCTGGTGAGAAAGTAGGAAAAAAGTCGATTATCATGAAGTACCCCTGTACTGTACCTCCCAACATTAAAAAGAGCATCCAGGTTGAGGGGGCCGGCGCCCCCTGGTATGGTTTAGACCCCTTTGAGATTGCTCCTTGCATGTGTTTTTCCACTCAGACGTATCCGAAGGCTCAGACAATTGAGTTCAGAGAGGCAGCAGGATGGAAAAATGTTCCTGAGAGTCATTTGGAGCCCCTTGAAAGCCAGATAGAGGTCAGGTGTAAGAGCGTTGATAGTAAACAGGTCTTTAACCTACTTGTCTTTGACCCAGAAGGCGCTGGTTACAGCCAAGTAATAATCTCAAAAACAAAGGACGCAGATAAGCTCGTTGCTCGATTATCAGTAGGACAGTGGAGTGATTGGCTCCAAGAAGAATTTCACGCCAAGATCCCGCTGTACATCAAGTACAGAGATGACCATGAAATCGTTTATGAAGACGTGCCTGTCAAACGGTTTACAGGAACCTTCCGCTTCAAGCAAATGGAGCTCTCACCGGATGGAAAACGCTTTAAGCTGTATCAGAGCCAGGTGTTTCCAACCACGGGCTTCACCTGGCCCGAAACGATTTCAAAAGAGCTCCTTGACAGTGTTGGTCCATTCCAAGAACATATCGGTCCCACCGCAGACTTCAATAACTGGATAGATGATGACACCTTCCTCGAAGAATTAGAGTATCAGGCCTGGTGGCTTGGCAAGGCGACTGACCACCTCATGACCCACTATGAGTGGGATCTCTACTTCCTCCAATGGCACGGGCCAAACCACGCTCAACACACCTTTTGGGGCGGTATAGACCCCCTCAGTCCATGGTATGACGAAAAGAACGCTTCCCGCTACTGGAAGTGCTTCAAACGCTTCTACGTCGCCGCTGACGAGATGATAGGTGATATTATTAAGCACGCGGACGAGGAAACCTTGATCGTCGTGACTGCGGATCACGGTCACATTCCGTATATTTATGGCGCCGCCATGATCGGAAACGCTTTAACAAACGCTGGATTGCTGATCTGCAAAAAAGGCGATGAAGGAAAAGTGGTTGTGGATTGGTCTAAGACAAAGGCCTATCCTATCAACTCTGTTCACATCTACGTGAATCTGAAGGGTCGTGACCCAGACGGAATAGTAGAGCCTGGCACCGAGTACGATGACGTCTGTAACAAAGTGGTAAGTGCGCTATATGGAATCAGAGACCCAAAGGGGAATTGTCCAATTGCCTTCGCTTCGAAGAAGGAGGATGCGGAGATGATTGGGTTGTATGGGGATCGAGTCGGCGATGTTGTATACGGTTTAAACGCCGGTTACATTTCGCGCTTAGAACCCACTGAGGACGCTGAGGAATTCAATAATTCAACCTTTCTCGAAAAAGGCGCAGTCGCGCTTACAGATGACTGGGCCGATAGGAGCGGCCAAATCCCAGCAAACACCAGCATTCACGGGGCGAATATACCGCCATCGAAACTTGGCTTGGGATCTATTCGAGTTCCCATAATACTGCGCGGCCCAGGGATTAAAAAGAATTACGAGATGAAAACCCACTTTCGCCTCATAGATATAGCGCCAATCGTATCGCACATCTTGGACATGCCGACACCTGCACACTGTGATGGATCTCTGATCCTTGAGGCCCTTCAATAATGATCCAAGTCCGATCATAATACAAAGCTAATTTGCTAAGACTGCATCGCAAGCATATGCAACTCCAGAGTAAGCTAGAGCTAGCTAGCTATATGACGAGGGAGACGAGTTTGCATATTAAAAAGATGACAAATCTAATAAAATTCTATGAAGGTATTTGAGCTACCCAGTTATGTTGGAAAGAGTTCAAACAAATAGAAGCTAGCTGGGAATTTCTTTTCTAGGAACGGGAATTGTATTCATGATAGCAATTAATCCAGAAGTAATAGGAATAGGCAGACTTGGGCTTGTGTATATGATAATTGGTTTAGCAAATAGAGACAAATGGTCAAAAGAGAATAATATGATGATAGAGAGCATACATTATAAAATAAACAATTAAAAAAAGTCTTGGTATTTTGAAGTTCTAAGCTTCTCTTGCGAATACGGTTTTTCCTTCTATTATGGTCATGTCTATAGGAATGTCGATGATGGTTTCCGCGGGGACGGTTAGGATGTCCTCTCCTAGCACCACCATATCAGCAAGCTTCCCTGGTTCGATGCTGCCAAGTCGTTCCTCATCGAAAGCTTGGTAGGCCCCATTTATTGTATATAGCTTAAGGGCTTCCATAACCGATATCTTCTGACTCCGGCCAATGGGCTTCCCAGCTTTAGTTGTCCTGTTAACCAGCGCATGAATTCCCATGAGTGGAGGATAGGGTGCAGCGCTGTGGTCTGAGTGAGCTGCTATTTTGATTCCTGCGTCTAGGAAGGATCGGGCGGCAAACATCCATTCCAGACGTTCCTCCCCGAAAGCAGGTATCAGCTTGTCCCCATGATAGAACGGGTATGGCCCAAAAATGGTTGGTAGAATCCCCAGTTTCTTTATCCTTTTAATGATCTTTGGGTTTACGACGGTGCAGTGGATATCCCGGTTCCTAGGGTCATCCCTCGGGAACTTTGTTTGAGCTTCCTCCATAATGTCGAGGTACATGTCAATAGCCTTGTCACCATTAGCGTGAGAGACGATGCGGTAACCAGCCTCGTAGGCATCTAAAATCGTCTTTCGGGCGATTTCCCTTGTCGTAGCCATGACACCATAGTAATCAGCTCTATGCAGGTATGGTTCAGAAACGGCTGCGGTTCGGGCGGATATAGATCCGTCAAAGAAAAACTTCAACCCCGTTATCCTAACCCAGTCGTCGCCAAAGCCTCGGTAAATGCCAAGTTTATTAAGCTCAGGGAAAAGACCAATATTCACGTCCATCCTTACCCGTATAGGAAGTTCCCCTCGATTTTTCAGATCCAACACGGCCCTAATTTGGGAACCGCCAAGAGAATCGTGAACACAGGTAATACCTGCAGCTGCACACGATAATAGCATTTGCTTCGCTCCTTCTGACGCCAACTCTCTTGATGGTTCTTCACGAATCCCACGAACGACCCCAACTGCCTTCTCATGAGCTCCACCGGTAAGTTCACCTGTATTTGGGTCCCGTTCAAATGTTCCTCCCACAGGATCAGGCGTGTCCTTCGTAACACCCGCCATCTCTAAGGCTTTACTGTTAACAATGGAGTAATGCCCTCCAACTGTTGTTACAATAACTGGATGATCAGGTGCTGCCTCATCGAGTTCCCATCTCGTAGGGTGCCGTTTCTCTTGAAGTTTTGAGTCGTCCTCTCGTGTACCACGAATCCACTCTCCTTTTGGAGTGGTTTTAGCTTTCTCAGCGAGCCTTGCTTGAAGGTCAGCTATAGACTTAACCCCAGCCTCCTCACTTAGATTCACTGTCATAAGCTTGCTAACGCCAGTAGAGGTCATATGACAGTGGGAGTCAATGAGTCCCGGTATCACCATTCTACCCTTTAAGTCGATGACTTTAGTAGCTTCCCCCACATACGCTTTAACATCCACATTAGACCCTACATGGAGAATACGCCCATACTTGACTGCCACTGCCTCAACAATAGACTCCTTCTCATCGACAGTCACTATCTTCCCATTGAAGAGCACTAAATCAGCAAACATCTAAATCCCCAAATACCCTTT
>DAOVBJ010000118.1 GCA_030670615.1 Candidatus Bathyarchaeota archaeon
GAAAGGCTGAGTAAACCGTCTTTGGGGAGAATCGTATCATTCCTTTTAAACACAGACGACGTGGAGCCCGACAGATACTCGATGAATCCCTTAAAGAAGTCGATTCTGGAAAGTGGACAAAGCGCCTTTCCATCGGCAACGGTTACGACTGGGACGTTGGAGATCGATCAGAGTTTTCTGGAAAAGTACGAAGGAACTCTCATCTCAAGAGATGAAGTGGACCGAATAGATCGCCATCTCAAGACCAGTGGCGAGAGCTACATGGACATGGTGGACACCATTAAATACGAGCATTTGGAAGAGCTCTCGGAGGTGTTCGGAATTGACCTCTGCCTTCCCGCGATGCGAATGCCCCTGACAGTCCTGAATCAGGAGTCATCCAAGGGCGCTTTGCACGCCCTGATCCGGGAGAGCCATAGAGACTATGAGGCAATTGAACGCGTGTACCGGTGTATGGGTCGAAGTATGAAGAAGAAGACAACACTTCTCACGGTTCCCCACTCCGAAAAGGGTTACGCCTCCAAACGCGCGGCGAGAGGGAAAATATCGTTCGACAACACGAAGCTGAAGAGCGTCAAGGTAACCTATCGAACGACCCCCCTTTACCCGAACGCCATTGATCCGCAAGACATCAGTGTGGCTCAAGCAGAGGACCAATTTATCGTTGATGGAGAGACGCTCAGGAACTATGAGTATAATACATGCCCCTCTTCTCCCCAATTCATTCTCTACTCGTTACACTCTCCCGAAGACGCCGTCATATGGCATGGCATCGGCGCTTTCGGCGCCTCCCAGTTAGTGAAGAGCTACACCACAACCCGAGTAGCATGTGCCAAGAAGTTGATCTTCAAGGATTTACAGGAAAAACATCGAATAACCCCGAAGATCCCCCTCCAATTCAACCTCCTCCCTAAGAACATGTGGGCGCACCCGCTCCATGACAACATCGACGCAAGCATAGGCTGCGTCGATAATTTGCAGGATCTCGCTGTAATGGGGATGAGGATTGAGCTTCTTCCCACCCACAAATACGTTCGAGAATAAACCAAACGCTGATTCGACGCCATCCTAAACGAAGGCGATTAGGAACACATTTATGAAGCTCATGTGGTTTGTGAAAAGATGATTAAAATGTTCTTCAAGCAAATCAAGCACCGTGGAAACAACTTCTCCTACATCATCGCGGACGAATCCTCCGGAGAAGCCGTTGTGGTCGACCCCAGCTTCAACGCAGACGCGATAATCCCATTGATTCAAAACCTGGGATTTACCGTAAAGTACATCGTCAACACGCACCACCATCGAGACCACTCTGCAGGCAACAAGGCGATTAAATCAGTTACTGGTGCAAAGATTGTGGCTCATAAAGTTGCCAAAGTCGACCAAGATGTTGAAGTGGACGATGGGGACGCTCTAAGAGTGGGAAGCATAATCATTGAGGTGATTCATACGCCTGGACACTGCGCTGACAGCATATGCTTGCTAGTCGATGGGAAGCTTCTTACAGGCGATACTCTCTTCGTCGGTGAGTGCGGTAGAACCGACCTTCCCGGAGGCAGCTCCAAGGCCCTGTACAACAGCTTTTTTCAGAAGTTGATGACGCTTGATGATGATATTGAGGTTTACCCTGGCCACGATTACGGACCGAGGCCCCATTCAACGATCGGAGAGGAGAGGAGGACGAACTACACGCTGAAAAAGCGAACGCTCAGCGAGTTCATCGAGTTCATGAAGGAGCCGTAACGGGTACAATAATCACAAATTTTATAAAGCGTCTCAGGCTCAATTACTAGAAATATCGGGGAAGGTATGTGTATGTCAAAAGTGATTGTGGTATTTGATAGTAAAACGGGCTTCACGGAGCGAATGGCAAATGCAGTGGTTGAAGGAGCTAAAGGCGTAGAGGGCGTAGACGTCGAATTAATCAAAGTCGGAACACCCTTCAGCATATCGAAACTCAATTCAGCGGACGCTTTAATCTTTGGCTCACCCACGAGGTATGGTGGTGTAACACAGGAGATGGGCTTCTTCTTAGAAAACGTTGAAGCACACAAAGAATCGAAGAGGCTCAACCTTTCCGGGAAAATAGGCGGAGTATTCGCCTCCTATGAGTGGGACGGTGGATGGGTCGCAGAAAAAATAAAAGCTAACATGGAATCCCTAGGCATCCGGGTTGTAGCACCCCCTGTCTCCTTAGCTGACGGTATGCACGGAAGACATGGAATTAATATAGATGCAGAAGACATTCAAAAGTGCCGTGACCTAGGCAAAGTCATTGCAGAGAAGGCAGCTGGAACAACCTGAACAGCGGGAAATCCTAGCTAGCTACCCCCAAATATTCTTTAAACTTTGTTTTGGCCTCTATTTCCAGTCGGAATTATGTCTTAACAGACGAAAAATATGGCTTCTTCCTTTTTTACGACTGATATTTCCCAAGGTACCTCTCAGCATCGAGGGCCGCTTTGCAGCCATCTCCCGCCGCCGTAACAGCTTGGCGATATAATGGGTCTCTTACATCTCCAGCAACGAAGACCCCCTCGACGCTTGTTTTCGTATCATCATGTACTACGATATAGCCTCTGTCGTCCAATGCTAGTTTTCCCTTAAAGAGATCGGTGTTTGGGTTATAGCCGATGGCGATGAAAACGCCGTCGACAGCCATTTCAGATCCTTCACCTGTTTCCACGTTTTGAAGACGTAGTCCTTCCACCTTTTCCGTCCCCAAAATCTCCCGAACTTCAGAGTCCCAAAGAAAGCGTATTCTTTCATTTTGAAACGCTCTCTCCTGCAGAATCTTTGTCGCCCTCAACGTGTCCCGCCGATGTATGACCGTCACCTTCTCAGCATACTTCGCGAGGGCAAGAGCTTCCTCTACCGCTTCGTCTCCACCGCCCACAACCACTGTCTTCTTTTCCATGAACAGGGGGGCGTCGCAAGTGGCACAGGTAGAAACACCTCGTCCCCGAAGCCGCGCCTCCGAGTCAAGACCCAACCACTTCGGCGAACTCCCCGTTGCAACGATTATCGACCGCCCCCTCAATGTTCGGTCACCGCTGCGTATCATAAAGGGGTTAGTAGAGAAATCGACCTCCATTACTTCTTCAAACAAGATTTCAGCTCCAAAGTGTCTGGCCTGCTGTTGCATGTTCTTGATGAGGGTGGGCCCCAATACGCCTTCTGCGAAACCGGGAAAATTCTCGACCTCCGCTGTAAGCATGAGCTGCCCACCCCAAGGAGTTCCAGTGATGAGCAACGTCCCTAACCTCGCTCGACTGGCATAGATGGCGGCGGTAAATCCTGCGGGGCCTGAACCGATTATGATCACATCAAATGTATCGGGATTTCTCAACTAAGACATTTCTCCCATTCGCTCGATCCTAAAATAAACGGTTTAGCTCAGTTCAAAGATAAAGGCATGCTGTCTATCCCTGAATGTAAACCTCTTGGGACTCATATCAGCAACGACGTCCTTTAAAGCTTGACGATAAAAAGCTGGTTATTCCTGCTCAAACCAGGCAGAATCTATGGAAAACTCGGTGGGCGTTGGGAGAAAACGAGGTGTCAGCGACGTACAGGAGTAAACGATAAAAACCGTCACGTGTAATTAACCTACTTGAAGAGTCGTATATCGAGGGGAAGGAAGAATGACATCGCCTATCGTCATAAACGTAACCGCTGAAACGTGGGAGAAGGAAGTCTTGGAATCTGCGATTCCCGTCATCGTCGATTTTTGGCATGAACGCTGTAGTTGGTGTCTAGAGCTAAACCCCGTCCTCGAAGAAGTTTCAACAGAATACACGGGACGGGCTAAGTTTGTGAAACTCAACGTCTTAGAGAACCGTGAAAACCAGCAGATAGCCATCCAATATGGGGTCATGGGCACCCCCACCATGAAGTTCTTTTGTAAAGGCAGGACCGTTGGTGAAATTGTGGGATATCGACCAAAGAAGCAACTCAGAGAAGAGGTGGAGAAGATCCTTCACCAACACAAAAAATGCTTAGAAAAGAGCACAGCCCTCTAACGCCCGACAACAGAATTGAATATGAATACGAGAAAAGCGACCGTTCATGGTCAGTGTACACGTTGTTTTATTTACCTCGTCGAAGCTCATCCGCGACTTCCTGTGACAGCAAATCAGAGCTACGTAGTTAACTTCAGCGAGTCGTTCACAGAAAGGTGTAATCAGAACCGAAGTTCTTTGGTACAGGCTGTGGATGAGCCGTAAGACTGCAGACTTGGTGAAACAGTCG
>DAOVBJ010000010.1 GCA_030670615.1 Candidatus Bathyarchaeota archaeon
CTTAAAAATAATTACAGACTAAGGTTAATTAATAGCTGGCTATTGAGCTGATTATTTTTTTTATTTATCGTCCAGTGCGTATCATAAGCAATGAATCATTATTTCCTAAAACCTTCTTCAATATCGACTAGCTAGTTTTTAAAACCACGTCAAATGATAATAGCTTATTTTATATAGATATTAACTAGCTAAAAGCCTTAGTTAGCTGTCTCTCATAACCTGAAACTGGGAGGCGTTGAAACCTTATATGCGGGGTTGGTCACTATTTATTTTGGACTGCCACTATACTATACAGGAAGATCATGTTTGGTTGAATGGTGACAGCGGTTATGATGTGGATGGGCGCTTAAATATAAACTTGCAACGTAGCTAAATTGAGGTTTCGGTAGAAAGATGAGGACGATGTGATGTGGTTTGAAGACGGTTATTAAGTTGGGCGGGCACCTCTTTCCCTATAAACCCGCTCCCGAGAAGATTTCTGCGTATGCTGAGACGCTGAAAAAACTCAGAGAGCTGGGGCATAGTTTAATCGTTGTGACGGGGGGAGGAAGAGTTGCCCGGACATACATTGACGCGGCGAGACGTTTGGGGGCTTCTGAGTTCACCTGTGATCTTCTTGGCATTGAAGTCTCGAGGTTGAACGCACGGCTTTTCATCGCTAAAATGGGCGAGGACGCGTATCCTGAGCCGGTTACATCCCTTTCCATGTTACTGAGAGCCTTTGAAACGAACAAGATCGTGTTCTTGGGCGGTCTTCAGCCCGGTCAATCAACCAACGCGGTTGGTGTCTTGTCCGCGGAGGCCGTTAATGCGGATCTATTTATAAACGCAACAGACGTAGACGGCGTCTATACGGCTGACCCCGAAGAAGATTCGACGGCTAAGAAGCTGGATGTGGTACGAACGGATGAATTGTTGAAGATGCTTTTGGCGAAAGAACTTTGGGCGGGAAGCTACGCCCTGTTTGACCCTGTTGCGATAAAGCTCGTCGAGCGCTCAAGAATACCCACAAGAATCATTGATGGTAGAAACCCTACGAACGTCGAAGCGGCTGTGAAGGGAGAGGCCGTAGGCACCCTCATCATATCCGCTGCAAAGTAGTCAGGAGGATTACGCGTGACGACCTTGCTTCGGATCTTTGGAAGTAAAGCCCAGACACGGCTCGTCCAATATCTCTTAGACCACAGGGAGCGATTATATAATCAAGCCGGCCTCGCCCGATTATTGAGCATGTCTCCAACTACTATCGCCCGAGTCATCGTAAGCCTTGTGGAAGAGGAGATCATTAATTATGAGCAGATCAGCGGGCAGATGAAGATCATAGCCTTAAACGAGGAGAATGAAACAACCAAGGCCCTGATCGAATTACATGAAAAAATTAAGAATATTTGATAACACCTAAGTAAAAATAACCAGTACTCAGCTAGCTAAGGAGAGAATACTAACTAGTTTATGTTGAATTGAATTGCTTTGTAAGGCATAAATAGCAGTGATCCCATATATGTTTTCATGTACGCGAATATCTTGCTAATGATTCTGATTGGAGTTCTCGTGATTCTTCTTATTTTTAATATTTTAAGCGGAGATGTTTTCAATGGTATCACAAATTTAATAATACTCAGTATTGCAGGCGGGACTTTATTACAAAGACTAAGGAGACAAGAAAAACAGAAAGAAGGCAAATAATATTAGCTAGCTATTACTTGCTGGCGGATTCCCTTCTCTTCCAGCGAAGATTCTTTCTCCTACATTTCCTACATTTGGTGGCGTTAGACGGGTTTCGTGCACCACAACTTCGACATATCTTCAAGTATAACTTATGTCTCTGGGCAATTCTTCTTTTAACGATGTCTGTAATAGGCATGAAAAAACCTCTTCATGAATCGATTTCTTTACTCCATCGTTGGATTGAATAATAGTTATTTAAGTTTTAGGGAGATTAATAAACCTCTTTAAGCCCCTAGACCGTTTAGACGCACATCCAATGGCTGAAGCCAGTAGAAGACGGTTGAGAAGGGAATACGTCTTTATGAAGAATTCTTCCCAGCTCCTTCGCAATCATGTACTTATGCGATATTCTAGGTTTCACGCTCAAAGGTATTTCCTGTTCGCCATGTAGTGACGAATACTCTGCTGTTCTTCCCAGAAGAATCCATTAGCGTCTCGCGACGGTATACGCTAGCTAGTCTGGGAGATGTTATGTTACTTGGCCAATTATCCTTCTTCCTCGTCTTCTACCTGCGACATTGAATCGCGGTTCTGTGAGCCTGCGACTAATGCTATCTGCTTCCCCTTCTATGAAGGCTTAAACTGGTGATGGAGTTCATGAAACTTCATAGTCGTTGCAGAATACGGACTCTGCTTTTCCTTCTGCGTAACTTAAAGCCCACTGCTATCTTCATTCATTTCTACGTTACACGGGGGATTTTCCTACCTCCTTTCTGTTCTTTCCCGTATTTTCAAGGTCACGCCTTTGGCGTCCTCTCGCTGGCCCTTCTCAGCGATTAACCGGGACATACTTTGTCCTTTGACGGAGTGCTTTCTGATTTCACATATATGTGAAAAGTTGTATCCGAGTGAAGCGGGTTGCATCCGGAGAGAAACTATTTATTTATAAATAAGCGGGTAATAAGAGACAAGAGAAATATCGTGAGAGAAGACTGAAATGGCGGAGGACGATGCGAATTCGGTTTTTATCGGACGAAAACCCATCATGAACTACGTGCTGGCGTGCATGACTCTGTTTCAAGGAGGAAGCAGCGAAGTATGCATTAAGGCGCGGGGCATGGCAGTCAGTAGAGCGATCGATGTAGCCGAGATTATACGACGTAGATTTATACTGGATGCCACGGTAAAAGACGTGAAAATAGGTACCGAACTATTGCCCAGCAGAGAACGCGGAATCCCAACAAACGTGAGCACCATCGAAGTAATCCTCACCAGATAGCTCAAACGAAACACGGCGTAACTCCTCTATTCCAGAGGGAACTAAAACATGATGATGCCGCTTTGCAGCTTCTGCATAAAGAGTGGTATATTATGCCAGAAGTGTCAGAAAAAGATTGAGTCGGGGCAGATAGGAGAAACCGACGTTCAAATAGCCAAATTACTCATGGGGCTGGAAGAGAAGTATCCCTCCCTCCAAAAAATCCAGTTTTACAATGCCTACGATGTAGATAGCGTCTTAGCCATAGTCGTTGGTAGAGGAGATCTCTCTGTCTTTCGCGAAAATAATGGGAAGATTTTAAGGGAGATAACCCAGCATACAGGGAAGCGGGTTCGAATCATTGAAAAACACGGTGATGAGAGGACGTTCCTTGAAAACCTCTTTGACCCCGCAGTCATAACCACCATTAACAAGATCTGGTTACCTGGCGGCACAACGGAGACACGAGTCATCATGGCCAGTCGTCAAAGACGGTTGCCCGTGAAGTCACGGATTCTCAAGAAGCTGGCTAAACAGATCCGGGGGATAACGCTTCGAATCGCCTACGAAGACCAGATGGAACGAATGATTAGACGGTGATTGCGAAGTTACAACGGGGAAATAAACCCGTTTTTAAATTTTTTAATGTTTTTTAAGAGGAGGCATCTTTCTAGTCGTGGGAGAGGGAGTTAGTCACTTATGAAGAAGAATTATACGTCGGAAGCTGATGCTGGGGAGCAGGTTTTTTCGGGTTGGGTTAGCACCATAAGAGATCTGGGTAACATTAAATTCATCATCCTGAGAGACAGCAAGGGACTGACTCAGATCATCTTAAAGAAGGGAGTCGTTGAGAACGATCTTCTGACCGTTGCTGACGGGTTGAACTTGGAGGATGTCATCTCGGTCTGGGGAAAAGCAGTCAAACATACGAATGCTCCAGGCGGCATCGAGGTGATTCCATCGGAGATCCGGGTGTTAAGCAAGGCCGAGACCCCTCTTCCCTTGGACGTGTCTGGGAAGATTACGTCAAATCTGGACACTCGCTTGGATTGGCGTGTACTAGATTTACGGAGGCCTGAAAATGCGGCGATTTTTCGGATTCAGGCCAAGATCGTAGAGGGAATGGAGGACTACCTTAGGCGAAGTGGGTTCCTCCAAGTGTTCACTCCTTGCCTCATGGGCGCGCCGTCGGAAAGTGGCGCTGAAGCATTCCCCGTACTCTATTTCGATAAGACGACCTTCCTGAGGCAGGATCCCCAACTGCATCGACAGTTGTTGATCGCGTCTGGATTCGACAAGATCTTTGATTTAGGACCCAACTGGAGAGCTGAGCCAAGCCACACCCCCCGGCATCTGTGTGAGCACCGGGCTTGCGCCGTTGAATTCGCCTTCATGAACGATGAATCGGACGTGATTCGCGTTGAGGAAGACTTTGTTGTGGCCACCTTACAGAAGGTTAAGGACGAGAGTGTGGACGAATTGACTTTACTCAACAAAGAGGTGACGATTCCCAAGCAGCCCTTTCCCGAGCTGAGGTTTCCCCAGATCTACGAAATCCTTGAAGAAATGGGGAAACACATCGAGTATGGAGAGGACTACGATCGGGAATCAGAGGTACTGCTTTGGAGGTACGTGCGGGAAAAATACGACACCGACTTCTTTTTCGTGAACCGGTATCCCTTCAAGGTGAAACCCTTTTATGTCATGCGGGTCGAAGACGAGCCCATGTGGGCGCGAAGCGTGGACCTCCTCTACAAGGGATTAGAATTATCTTCAGGGGGTCAACGAGAACACCGATACGATCACGTAATTACTCAGTTGAAGGAGAAGGAGATGACCTTGGAGTCCATGGCGTGGTTCACCGATTTCTTCAAATACGGGGTTCCCCCTCACGGCGGATTCTGCTTGGGAATCGAGCGACTAGTCATGCAGCTTTTAGACATCAAGAACGTCCGAGAAGTCACCTTGTTCCCCCGTACGCCAGAGAGAATTCTGCCCTAATCCAACCCGATTTCTAACGAGATGGTGCGGGGTGCCTCATTGACCCCCCGGAGGGTTTTAATCATTCCCAACAAGGTGTTTCTGACAAAGTTCTTGGGGAATTCACTCAGGACGATGGGCTTGCCATCGACCGTAAGAACCACATCGCTTTCAGCCAGGATCTTACACTGGTCGATCGATGCTTTACCCCCCAATACTGCAGTGGCTAAGGCGTTACACGACTCGTAGCCGCATCTCTTACAATCGATCTCGGGAAGTCGTTTCACAGCAGCGTCAAGAAGCAGTCTCTCCACGAGGGGTACAAGTTCGCCAAGTTCGAGGATCGGAGTATTCTGGACAGAGCTGGGACAATCTTTCTCTGAGGCGATGGGCCCAGAGATCGCTATCGCCTGAGTGGCTAGCCCCATCAGCTCCTCCACTTGACTCAGGCTTTGAGCGGCGAGGATCTTTGGATTATCCACTTCCTTGAATTCCTCTACCAAGACAACGTCAACCTCCTTTGGCACCTCTTGCAAGGCCCTCTCCAGCGAAGGATCCGCATTTGCTTTTATCGAGATCAGCTCGTTGGGGCTAACGGCTATGATTGGGTTAGCTCCTGCCTGAAGGTGTTTCCACGTGTCCTTGTGGGCTGTGTCGAAGGTGCCTTCGAAGATGTGTTTTATCGTAGCAACTCTGTAATCTCTCTTGGTCAGTTCTCTCGCTAATCCTTCGATCAACCTGTTCTTTCCACTGTTCCTTCCAATCCCAACCACATTAATAACCAAGAACGTGGGGACATTCCTCCCTTTTCTAACTCTAAGCTCTCGCAGTCCTTAAGAAGATTATCCCAACTCCTCACTGATTGAGCAACGCTACGAATGGAATAACTCTTTTATGGAGCCTTCCCTACTAGTGAAGACGAGATGGTGGAGACACAAAAGCCATTCACCGCGGTGAGATTATTCGTTTACGAGATGAAGCAGGACGACCCTAAAAAATGTACTTCTAGGAAACTAGCCCACTTCCACTTAGCCACCCCCCTTACAAGACGGTATCACATACCTCGACAAGCCATAGTGTTGAATCCCTTCGCTACAACCGTCTTGCTCTCGCAGGATAGGACGCAAGCGGAACGGGGAGGCTTGGCGGTCGTTGATTGTTCTTGGAAGCGGGTGAAGGGAGCCTTCTCCTCTCGATTCAAAGGACGAACTCGACGACTCCCCTATCTAGTCGCGGCGAACCCCGTCCATTATGGACGTCTCTTTGAACTGAGTTCCCTCGAAGCCCTAGCCGCTGCCCTCTACATCCTCGACCACAGCGAACAGGCGAAGAACATTATCCGTATCTACAAGTGGGGTCCAGCATTCCTCTCCTTAAACAAGAATCTCCTAGAGGAATACGCCCAAGCAGAGACCGCTGAAGCGATAGCAAAGATCGAGGAAGCCTATTTTCACAATTAACCTCGCCTCGTCATAAGCGTCCTCGATCCCGTGTACTGGCCCCTCCTTGATTGGGTTTTCTATCGTTTCACACGTCCAGGAAGCCGCCCTATCATGCATTTATTCCCTCAAATGGGAGGAGTTAAAGCCGACAAGCCAGCCTCATGTCAAACAGTAAGTTAAATCTATCGTTGATTCTCTTCAACCGTTCGGGACTTGGGGTACGGTGTTAGGTTCGGGTTAGGTGTTGGGGATTGGTTTTATATTCGTTCTTACCTTTCCTTCTATATGATTCGCGTTAGGAAGTTTGATGGATCCTTAGAAGCCTACGATCGGAAAAAAGTGGTCGCGTTCTGCCTCAGAATGGGAGCCTCGAAGGGGGAGGCAAAGGCAGTTGCCGATCGAGTTGAAGGGCGTCTCTACGATGGGATCCAGACAAAGAAGATTTTTCAGATGGTTCGACGCTATGTGGCGCGTCATCGACCCGAAGTTCGTCTTCGTAGAGATTTACGGTCAGCCATTAGCTTACTTCGCTCAAAGCCGGATTGGGAGCTTTTTGTCCAACGTCTCATGAGCGAAGTGGGCTTCGACGTAGAGGGGAACAGGATGTTGCGGGGTAAATGTGTCGATAATGAGGTTGACGGGGTCTTGAGGAAGAACTCGCAGACGATTATGCTGGAGGTTAAACATCACGCGGCCCCCCACACCAAGACGCGTTTAGATATTCCTCGGGAAGTCCGCTCGATCTTCGAGGATTTAACTGAGGGCTTCGCGTTAGGCTACCACGACATCGATTTTACTGATGCGTTAATTGTTTGTAACACCAAGTTTACTACCGAAGCAAAAAAGTATGCGGATTGTCGTGGAATAGGGCGTTTGAGCTGGAAGGACCCGGCGGAAAGGGGCTTAGAAGTTCTCATTGAGGAGGAGAAATTTTATCCCATCACGATTTTAAGGTCAGTGGACAAGAAGATGAAGACGACTTTGGGCGATAATGGCATAATCGTGTTGAAACAGATCATGGATGCGGATTTGAAGAAACTGGCTGTGAAAACAGGAATACATAGGGAGCGATTGGAAGGACTTGAGCGGAACGCTCGAAAAATCCTCAGAGACTAAAGACTTCACTGTCATCCGTCCATAGCGGTGGGAGAACTTGTAGACATCCGCTGAGCACGTTTAAACGGGAACAGAGACGACCAGTTGGCAATACGTTCTTTTCTAATCATGAGATTCGAGGTTGCTTCCAGCTTCAAGTAGCCCTCATAAGACTTGACTAGCTAACGATATCTCGTCATAGTTACATGTATAATCGGAATTGGATGCGTCACTTCACTCATTGCGATGAGATGGCTGACGAAAAAAAATTTTCTGGGAACGGGGATAAATCAAGCCTAGTATCATCAAAAGAGTCTTTAAAATGCCTCATTCCAAGAGTAAAACACATGAATAACCTATGTATAACCCACATTAAAATCAACCTAAAATGCACAACTGAATTTTCGGATCAGCGAGATGAATACATCGAACTAATTAGCTTCAGACTACCTGGACGTAATCTAAGCTGACGTCTCTTCCTCTGCTTCCACACATGATTGGCAACATGCCTCAATCACTCCTCTAATATCTCTGGTGACTGTAATACATTTGCGTGCATAGCAAAGACTAAAAACTGTTCTCATCTATGTACTGTTCCGAGGCTGACAACGGTGAAAGTTGGATTTCACGTCTCGATTGAAGGCTCCGTCGATAAAGCGGTGGATCGAGCCCTTAAGCTTGGCTGCAACACATTTCAGGTCTTTACGAGGAACCCGAGACAATGGATGACTAGGGCGCTTACCTCGGAAGAGACGAAGGCCTTCACTGAAAAGGTGCAGGTTAACGACATGAAACCCGTATTCGGCCACATGGCTTATCTCCCAAATCTGGCCTCTCCAAGAGATGCGGTGTACTCACGATCTGTTACGACGCTTACCTTGGAGTTGGAGCGGTGTCGTCAACTCGAGATCCCGTATCTGGTCATCCATCTAGGCAGTCATCTTGGCGCGGGCGTTGAGATCGGTTTTACCCGAATCGTCAACGCTATTGACCAAACCTTTGAAGTTGCGGATGGAAGTGTTATGCTCTTACTTGAGAACTCGGCTGGGAGTGGGAACAGCATGGGGAGTTCCTTTGAGCAGCTTGAGCACATTATGAGTCGATTGTCTGAATCTGAACGGGTTGGTATCTGCTTTGACACGTGTCATGCCTTCGCAGCGGGATACGATCTCCGATCTCAGAAGGCTGTAGAAGGCACTTTGAGAGCATTCGACACAATAATTGGCTTTGAGAAGCTAAAACTCGTCCATCTAAACGATTCGAAGGGCGATCTGAACTCGCACATCGACCGTCATGAACACATTGGTGCGGGCAGGATTGGGGACGAAGGGTTTAGAAATGTGCTGAAAAGCCGGTTGGGGCAACTTCCTTTAATCCTTGAAACCCCAAAAGACGAGAAGACGGGGGACATCGAAAACCTTAGGAAAGTACATGCATTAGCAAGTGAACTCTAATACCACCTGAGGCGTGTGAGAGCATCAAGGAGACTGATGAACTGTGGTTTCCTGAAGGTAGCTTTTAGTAAGGGCTTGGTCCGTTTATTCAGTTATTAAGTATTTTGAATGCCACGGTTTTTCCATTCTTGTTAAAAATGGCTATTTGTTGCTCTGAACGGTAAGGATACGCTGTGATGATCATTACCTTCCCGTAAAAGTTGTTTAAATCCCCGATGGACGGGTAAAGGGTACCTGAGGGATGGGAATGTGCCGTGCCTACTATCGAGAAATCGGCGGGTAGCCTGTGTACCGGGAACGTCGAAAAACCTGTTCCATGAACTGCAAATGGCGGTATTACCACCTCATCAATTAGGATAGTGTTCTTCTCGTTTCGGCCCCGTAAGAGAAGAATTCCTTCCTTTGGATGGAAAATCTTAGCATACGTTAAAATGCTATCGACGACGACGCGTTGTATACGTACTGAAGCCATCATTTTGCTGTATATATCCTAGTTATTTACCTTTTGTCAAGGATCTCGATTTTCAATGATTACCAATGTCCGGTTTCCCTAAACACGATTTTCCCAATTTCAAGTTTTTAACATCTACGTAACTAGTTGCCTTCAGAGGACTTTGAAGCATTCAACATGGCTTGAAGATAGATTTAGGACACTTTTACCTCTTGTGACGGAGGACCTGCCCTGCGAGGGCTCCGGTGTGCTCTCCCTTCGCTACCGTGACTTTCCCGTTAACTAACACGTATTCTATGCCCGCGGGATAAAGGTACGGCTGTTGCACTGTGGCCCTGTCTGTGATGGTTTTTGGGTCGAAGACGACTATATCTGCCCACATGCCCTCTCGGAGCAGCCCTCGATCCCTGATTCCTAGTTTCTGAGCTGCAAGGGAGGTGGTCTTCCGTACCGCCTCTTCAAAAGTTAGGAGCCCTTCCTCACGCACATACTTTCTGAAAAGGCGAGGGAAACACCCGTACATCCTCGGGTGGTAGAGTCCCTTCGCCAGAACCCCGTAAGGCGCTAAGGCATAGCCGTCAGAGCCGATCATGGAGAGGTGTGACTTTAACACTTTTCTCCTGTCCTCCTCCCCCTGACCAAAGATCTTGATAGACGTGCCACCCCTTCCTTCTAATCCCTCAAGCAAGAGGTCCAGTGCCAACTCGTAGGGGTCTTTTCCCTCCTCTTTAGAGATCTGGGACAGGGATTTACCCTCATACACCTCATGGACAGGGCATCTGGCCACGACGATCGTGTCCCACCCCGTAGCCTTGACGTGGCTCTCCCACCCTGGAACGCCTTCCCGCATGTCCTTCTTGATTCTCTCTCGGGTTTGTATGTCCTTAAGCCTCTTGATCAGCTCCTCTCTTCCACCAGCATGAGCCCAATACGGAACCATAGCTGAGAGCCCCGTCTGTCCAAAGAGGTACGGGTATACATTACACGTCACGTCAACACCCTTTTCCCTAGCTTCCTCCATGGCCTGGAGGGTGTCATCGATGAGGTGCCAGTAGTCCCTGCCATAAGCCTTGTGATGGGCGATCTCAACAGGTACACCGGATCGGTCTCCGATCTCGATGGCCTCCCTAACCGAGTCGAGAACCATAGCGCTCTCCCCCCGAATGTGGGAGTGGTAGATACCCCCGTGCTTGGCAACTACTTTACAGAGCTCAACAACCTCATCGGTATCCGCAAAACCGCTAGGTGAATAGTAAAGACCCGTTGATAAGCCGAAGGCCCCAGCTTTCATCGCCTCGTCCACAAGCTTCTTCATCTCACTCAGCTCCTTCTGGGTTGGCTTCCGGAGCTCTAAGCTCATGACGGCCGTTCGGACGGTTCCGTTGCCAACGAAGGAAACGAAGTTAATGGAGGTCCCCTGCCCCTCAATCTTTTTGAGGTACTCATCGTAGGACGCCCAGTCCCACGATACTTCATCAGTCAGCGAGCCACGTCGGGATGTCATGTATTCCCTGTTCACATCGGTTATGGGTGCAAGGGATGAGCCACAGTTTCCACAGACTTGGGTGGTTACTCCTTGACGAATCATACTCTCCCCCCTCGGATTTACGAGGAGGTATATACCTGAATGGGCGTGAGCGTCTATGAAGCCAGGGCAGACCATGAGGTCAGCGGCATCTATGAACTCTTCAGCTTCCTCAGGCTCTATCTTACCAATCTTAACTATTCGCCCTTTGGCAATGGCGACATCAGCCCTAAACCAAGGGTTTCCAGCCCCGTCAACAATCCGTCCATTCCCGATTAGTATATCATACATTAATGCAGTCCTCTCCTTATCACGAGTAAAAAAGGTCTGAGTACATATCGTTTCCCAAGACTAAAACGTTTTCCCTCAAACTTTACCACGCCTCAAATCTAATCTTCATCCCATGATTACAAGCTAGCTTTTGTTATTTAGTTGATTTTACTGTGTTTTCTTCGATGAAGTCCCAGTCTATCTCCATGCCCAGTCCTGGCTTCTGAGAGATGTGCACGTGACTTTGGCGGTCCACTGGGTCGATAACCTCCTTCAACCATGGCGTCGCGTTCTCATAATCGTAGTTGGGGTGGAATAACCCCCGCTCATAGAATTCACCAGGAATCCCCATCGCGCCTAGAACCTGAAGATTCCCTGCACCGCCCCCATGAATCTCCAGTCGCACGCCGAAGGCCTCGCATAGGTGCACCGTCTTCATCAAGGGCGTGATTCCACCGTTGTCTCCCACCCCTCCACGAAGGATATCCGCTGCTTCTCTCAAGATCCATTCGGCTCTCGTCCAAATCTTTCCTTCCGCCGTTTCAGGTCCAACCACGGGGATATCGAGTTTATCTGCGAGCCAGACGTAGGACGCTATGTTGTGTTCATCCATTGGCTCCTCAAACCAGTAGAAGTTGAGCTTCTCCAGCTCTCTGCCCATGTATAAGGCCTGCTCCCGATTGTAGCCATGATAGCAGTCCAGCATGAGGGGTACTTCGTCTCCGACAGCTTCTCTGACTGCCCTGCAAGCCGCAATATCCCTCTTTGGATCGGGTGCCCACTCGATGGGCGGCATCCACGTATGAAGCTTAATGGCAGTGTATCCCTGCCTCATCAGCTTTTCCGCGAATATCCCGTACGCCTCTGGCGTGTTTAATCCCTCCTCCACCTCATCTCCACACATGGTGCTTGCGTAGGTCCACACCTTTTCCCTATAGCCTCCGAGAAGCTTGCTTATTGGCTGCTTCAAGTAGCGTCCAGCGAAATCCCATAGAGCCATATCGACAACTGCAAGCTGCCTATCGTTAATTCCTCCTCGAGACCCCTGAAGCCGACGATAAAACATCTGCCAGATCTTCTCCCTGTCCAGCGGATTCTTGCCCAGCAACGCGGGTTTAACGATGCGATCATTTATCTCCTTGCTTCCCCCGAAGCAGTACCCGTTGACCCCTTCATCAGTCACTACAACTGTCATGGTCTGAAGCGCGTCATGCTCTGGAGCCGGATGGGAGTGCCCTGCAAGGTCGTGTTGTCGTTTGGACCTATACTTAAAAACAATAGTCTCAACATCTACAATCTTCATATCCTTCACAACCCCCACATGTTTGATAAATAGACGTCATATGCTTAAATGTCTTCAACTCAACTTCTTCTCGAAACACCCCAAAGGCGTGTAGCTAGCTTGGATTTGTGCTAGTGAACATATTCTATGGAGGAAGATGGGTGTGGACCCCGTTTTCGCTTGGTCAGAGTATCTAAAAACCATATCTTCTATGCCTTGACAA
>DAOVBJ010000039.1 GCA_030670615.1 Candidatus Bathyarchaeota archaeon
GATTAACGATGACTAATGGTATCTTGTCCTCTAAGGATTCTTTTTGAAAAAACCCCTTCAATTTATGAAGCATTGTTCAGCCTCTTGATATCAAAGCAAGCATATGTCGTAGATGTGTTATAGTATTTGGTTACTGTTCCATAGAAAACTATTCCCGAAAAAGTGAAGTAATATCATGGAATCTGATAAAAAAACACTTGAAAGCCTTTGAACGTACATTGAAAGATGTATTTGACAGTAACATGTTTCATGCCAGTTCTTTATATTGAAATGTACAGCTATGAAACAGCTGCTTTCTACGGAAGGAACTTTACGTCGTACAGCAAAAGAGAATACACTGCATCGATTGTAAACCACGAATCAATCAATTACAAGATGTCCTAGACTTTTATGAGGTGACTATTCTGGATAAACGACTCATAAAAAGAAGGATCGCTCTCATCAACTATTGAATCCTAAATTAACTGGTCGTTGAGAAAAATCCTGTAAAATTGAATAATTCGTGGTACGAGTTGTGGTTAACAATATTTTTAGGTTAGTGCGAGTATTTGCATAAAGATTATCAATGAGTGTTGGAGACAGCTTTTCTAAACTTACCATCGCCATCGTGGAAACCAGTGTCCCCAAGGTAGGACAAAATCTCGTGGGTAAAACCCTGGAACAGGCTACAGATGTTTTGTCTGGCAGAGGCCTAGAGCTACTCTATGAGAGCAGAACAAGCGTGTTGAATGAGTCTCAAAGAAAACTCTATGAGAGAATCCTTACAACTATTCCTAGCAAGTTGGCGATTTTCGTGGATCCGATAATTATTTCATTTGCTTTGAAGGACGCTTGTGACCGCTCGAGCAGCGAATACATATGGCTAGATTTAGAAGGAAATGATGACCTTGGAAACGCGGTCTGGACGGAGAAAGCGCGGGAAGAGGACATTCTAATATTGATGGTTGGGTTTTTACGAAATCACCTCGAAAAGTATGTGATAGACGCTTATGACCGTTTAACAAGGGAGGACATGGCGAGGGTTTGGGAGGCACAGATTGACATAAAGGAGTGCCCCATCTGTGAGGCGAATCCACTCAAGCGGAAGCTCGTTAAACGGAACAAACAGGAGCTTCGAGGCTGGACCTGTTCAAAGTGTAGACATCACGTCATCCTACCCTCCGATATTTTAGAGTTTATTGAGAATAACAGAAACTTCTTCTCACCAGGATGACCTCAATTGACCACTGACGTAATCTGTGAAGGAGACGACCTCCTCCTTTTTTTAGATAGCAAGCGAACGTTCTTAATCAAAGTCAGGAAGGACGAAAGCTTTCACACCCACAAGGGATACATACGCTTTAACGATGTGATTGGAAGGACGTATGGAGGAAGAGTCAAAAGCAGCCTCGACGTCGACTTCGTCTTATTCAAACCAACGCTGAGTGATTACCAGAAAAAGATGCGTCACGCTACTCAAGTGATCTATTCAAAGGACACCGCTCTAATCGTCAATTATTCAAACATTGGGCCTGGAAGCCGAATTGTGGAAGCAGGAACCGGCAGTGGCGTGTTAACAAGCGCCCTCGCCCACTACGTCAGGCCGACCGGCAAGGTCTACAGTTACGAGGCGAGAAAAGAGTTTTTAGAGAAAGCCCGTAAAAACATTGAGCGAACGGGTTTGATGGACTTCATCGAACTAAAGGAAGGAGATGTAACCCAATGCATCGACGAGGAGAACGTCGACGCAGTAATACTCGATTTGGCAACGCCGTGGCTGGTGGTCCCCCTCGCAGATCAGGCTTTGACGGTGGGGGGAACCTTCATTTCATTCAGCCCAACCATCGAACAAACGGTGAAGACGACAACGGCACTGATGGAGAACGAGTTTGTAAACGTGGTAACCGTCGAGTGCATATTGAGGCGGATCAAGGTAAAAGAGGGACAAACGCGACCTGAGACCCTGATGATTGGTCACACGGGATACATAACCCGGGCGCGGAAGACCGGGAAAAGGGGCTAACGTGTTTCCTCAAGCTTTTCCAGTTTCTCTTTCACTATTTGATTTGTAAGCTCGGGGTCAGCCCGTCCCCTAGTAGCCTTCATTACCTGACCCACAAGGTAATGAATCACCTTCTCCTCTACTAAGGCGTCTTGCACTGCCCCAGGATTTTCCTTGAAGACGTGATTCACGACGCCTTCGATTTCCTGGGGAGAACCCATTCTAAGGAGATCTTTCTCCTCCACGATTTCCCGTGGGGATTTGCCTGTTCTAATGATTTCGGGAAGAATCCTTTTAGCGATCTTACCGCTGATTACTCCCTCATCAATCAACGCAATCATCGCTACAAGCGTCTTCGAAGTGATCTTGGACGCTTCTATTCCCAGCTCGTCCTCGTGAAGCCACCGCAGAAGATCTCCAATCACCCAGTTACTGATCGTCTTAGCATCGGAATACAGGACAGCGCATTCCTCAAAGAAGTCGGCTAAAGCCTTCTCCCCAGTCAGAACAGTTGCGTCATAGGAAGGTATGTGATAAGTTTTTACCAAACGATCCCTTCTGCTGTCAGGTAGCTCAGGCAGCGTGGACGCTAATTCCTTCAACCACTCCTCCGAAACCACGATTGGAACGAGGTCAGGTTCAGGAAAATACCGGTAATCATGTTCGGCCTCCTTGCTCCTCAAGGAGATGGTTAAACGGCGGGCTTCATCCCAATGCCTAGTCTCCATGCCGACCGTCGAACCCCTTGAAAGCAGGGAGCGTTGACGCGTCATCTCAAAGTTTAAGGCTCTCTCCACCTCTTTGAAGGAGGAGATGTTCTTGACTTCCACACGTTTCCCCCCCGACAGAGAGATGTTAGCGTCGCATCTCATGCTCCCCTCAAAGCGGCCATCTGAAACGCCCAGATGCTCGAGGATCGATCGGAGTTTTTGAAGAAAGACTCTCGCCTCCACAGGCGACTTCAGGTCTGGCTCAGTAACAATCTCCAACAAGGCAACTCCAGCCCGATTGTAGTCGACAAGGGTGTAAGGCGACAAGTCGATGGGTCCTAAATGAACCAGCTTTGCCGGGTCCTCCTCCAGCTGCAGCCTTGTAATCCGAATCTTCCTAATTACATGGTTGACCTGAATCTCGATTCCGCCGCCAAGTGCTATGGGTATTCCCCCCGCCTGGTCGTACTGGGAAATCTGAAAGTTCTTGGACATATCGGGATAATAGTAGTTCTTTCGGAAGAAATACGACTTCCTCGAAACCTGGGAATCGAGGCCCAGACTCACAACGACGGCGTCTTCAATCGCCTTCCTATTCACTGAGGGCAGAGAACCGGGGAGACCGAGGCACACCGGGCAGACATGAGTGTTTGGAGGATCCCGTCGGTAGTCCGTTGAACAGCCGCAAAACAGTTTAGTCTTCAGATTAGTGAGTTGACAGTGAACCTCGAGGCCAATTAACACGTCTTTCAAGTGATAGATGCTCGCACTAGGCATGATCGTTCATTCTCTTTAGTGAATTATGGGACCCATTTTCACAGTGTAAGATAACACCGAATTTTAAAGTTATAGTTATTTACAGTCGCCTATTCAACAAATAGTTTTCTCTACCTTCTTGGAAGGACAAGTAGGTAAGAAACGAGATGGGAGATACAAAAAGTCTAGTCCAAGCCACACAGAGTATAGAGAAGTGAGGGTGAAAAGGCTTCAACGATGATTCTGCTTTAATATCTTGCGAAGCATTCATACATCTATTATTGAACCGCAACTTTTTTGAGCCTCAAGGTGACTAATGCAGTGGTTAAGGTTATTGCGTATGCAGAGGAAATATCCTGTTTGCCCTCTCATTGGAGTTGGAGCCCTGATAACAAGGGGGGACGAGTTCGTTGTGGTCAAGCGGGATAATGATCCGGCAAAGGGGCTGTGGTCAATCCCTGGCGGCTTGTTAGAGTTGGGTGAGCGAGTCTATGACGGAGTTAAGCGAGAGGTTATGGAAGAGACAGGTCTGGACGTGGAGATAGACCGATTGTTGGATATCATAGACAACATCGTGTACGATGATGACGGAAAGATCTGCTACCACTACGTGCTAATTGACTATCTCTGCAGTTCAAGTCATGGAGATTTAAAAGCTGCTACAGACGTTAAGGAAGCCCAATGGATAAAGCTCAAAGACTTAAATCGCTTCCCAACAACAAAGACGCTGAAGAGACTCCTAGCGAAGGCAAACCTAACGGAAGAGGGAGCACATGTACAGACTTAAAAAACGTAACGGAAGTACACCCAGTTAAAGAGAATGAACAAGCAGATACTTAGTTTATATGACGACATCATACAATGGAAAACTGTAGCATAAGAGTGATCTTCAGTTAGGAACTAGGATTTATGGAAAAAAACTGGCTGCGTCACCTTCTCTCAACCGCACGTCTAGCAGCCGATGCTATCTCGTTCGATGTTAAGCCATACAGTTTTAGCAATTCATCGGCCTCACCTGACTCCGTAAACATGTCTTGTACGCCAACCATCTCCACGGGAACAGGATATTTTCTAGCTAAAACCTCTGCCACCGCCCCACCTAAGCCTCCTATAATAGAGTGCTCTTCAGCTGTTACAATCGCCCCAGTTTCTACAGCAGCCTTTATAATCGCTTCTTCGTCTATCGGTTTGACGGTGTGCATGTTAATAACTCGAGCGTCTATTCCTTCCGAATAAAGGATTTCAGCAGCATCCATTGCCTCAGCGACCATTACGCCATTGCAAATTATTGCGACGTCACTACCACGCCTAAGCTCCACCGATTTCCCTATCTCAAACCTCTGTTTCACGCCGTTGTAGGAATAATCGTCGTCATAGAAGGTTCGAACAGACGTTCTCCCAAGCCGCATATAGATTGGGCCATCGTGTTCAACCATCGCCTTGACAGCAGCTGTTGTTTCAGGAGCATCTGCCGGAACTATAATAGTCATGTTGGGCAACACCCTCATTATGGCGATGTCAAAGGTTGTCTGATGAGATGCTCCGTCCGGACCAACGGTTACCCCGCTGTGAGTGCAAACGAGTCGTACATTTAAATTAGGATAAGCAATGGCCTGCCTAATTTGGTTATACGCGCGCTCCGTCTCGAAGACGGCAAAGGTGCTGGCGAAAGGCGTTTTCCCGCATGCGGCTAATCCAGCTGCTACGGTGATCAGGTTTTCCTCGGATATGCCACACTCAAAGAATCTCTCAGGAAACTCCTCAGCAAACCAGTTTATCCGCGTGGAACTGGAAAGATCCGCGCCTAGAACCACGATGTCTCGGTATTTCCGTCCCAACTCTACCAACGTTCTGCCATATGCGTCTCTTGCAGCAGCTTTCGCTTTCGTCTTACTCATGTTAACCCACCTTAAACCCCGGTATCTCCAATTCCTGTCTTGCTCGCTTCATCTCGTCAGGACTCAATGCTCGTCCATGGTACTCCACTCGGTTCTCCATGAACGATACGCCTTTTCCCTTAATCGTGTTCGCAATGATTATCTTGGGCTTGCCCTGACACTCCACTGCCTTATCAAGCACGGTTAAGACCTGGCTCACGTCATTTCCATCCTCTAACGCCAGCACATCCCAACCAAAAGCCTTCCACTTATCCGCCAGGGGATCCAGAGCCATAACGTCCTCGGTAAATCCTTCGATCTGTAGCTGGTTACGGTCAAGTATCGCAATCAGGTTATCCAACCGCTCGTGGGCTGCGAACATCGCTCCCGCCCAAACGTTCCCTTCCTGAACCTCACCATCTCCAAGCATGCAATAAACGGTATAATCCTTCTCGTCAATCCTTGCCGCTAACGCCATTCCACAAGCAACAGACAAACCTTGGCCGAGAGAACCTGTGGACATCTCAACTCCAGGCGTCAGTCTCATATCGGGATGGCCCTGGAGAATGCTTCCCGGTCGCCTAAGAGTCCAGAGAGCCTCCTTGGGGAAAAAACCTACCTCAGCTAATACCGCGTACAACGCAGGACACACATGTCCCTTCGATAGGATGAATCGGTCTCGGTCCGCCCACTGGGGGTTCGCGGGGTCAACCCTCATCTGATGGTAATAGAGTACGGTGATGATGTCTATAGCAGACAGGGAGCCCCCGGGGTGTCCTGAACCAGCCTTAAAGGTCATTTCAAGGATCTCCCGTCTGAAGAGCCGAGTCTTCTCCTCGAGATCCTTTATCAGTTGTCTGCTGTGGTCGCCCATACGGTTTCACCTTGACAAAACGCTTTTCTCGCCCACTTAGCAATGAACATTATGCTTCCTCCAAGCTACGTAACCAGTTTTCTGATATTATCCAGAGCATTTCCAACGTCTCTCTTATGAAATACAGCGGATCCCATGACCAGTACGTTCGCACCCGCGTTAACCACGGAGGGCGCGGTCCGTTCATTAACGCCGCCGTCCACAGCTAAGTCGATCCCTAACCCACGCTCATCAATCATCTGCCTCGCCTTTCGTATCTTAGGCAAAACGTTGGATATGAAGCTTTGTCCACCAAAGCCAGGATCCACGCTCATAAGCAAGATCAGATCAAGATCTTCCAGCAGATACTGTATGGAGCACAATGGCGTGAGAGGGTTAAGGGCTATACCCGCCTTTTTTCCAAGGTTCTTAATCGATTGAATCGTGGTATACACGTTGCGAGAGCTCTCAATATGCAGGGTGAGGATGTCTGCTCCAGCGTCGATAAACGGTTGAATGAAGCGTTCTGGCTCTTCAACCATTAGATGTACACTGAAGGGGAGGTCAGTAATAGCTCGTAGGCTCTTAATAATCATTGGACCCATACTTAGGTTTGGGACGAAGTGGCCGTCCATGACATCGATGTGGAGGAGGTCCGCGCCAGCCTCCTCAACTCGTCTAACTTCTTCTCCCAGCCTTTTAAAATCCGCTGCTAGAATGGACGGAGCGATCTTTAACACCTCAAACCCTCCACATCATGACTCCTTTTACTATAATACTTACCCTCATGTGATTTTACCTTAAATATTTAAGTAGAACCCTTTTTTAGCGCCCTTAAAAAGGATTCTTGACACTTTCGTTAATTTAGTCTTATGAAGGAGCAATCTTCGTTAACAAAGGTATAATGTCATGTTAACACGTTGAGAAGGCCTGAAAGCTGGTTAAGTCCGATTAAACGAGGCACAAGTGTAAGCCCAGAGAAAAGGGAGTGGGGTCATAAGATAGCTTAAGGAGCCATAGCCTCCTTCTGATGTCTTACGAATGATCATTACTTGGACGTAGGACCAGAGTAAGTATTGAGGAGTTACAAGTATATCTATATGTCTCCCCCATCTAAACTTAAAGGTGGGTCGTGTGGGTGAGGGGTAAGTATGCGATTGGCGTAGACCTAGGAGCAACGAACGTTAGAGTGGGGATTGGAACCAATGAAGGCCGTATTCTCGATAAGACATGTGAGAAAACAGATAAGAGCCATGGTTCTGATGGGATCTCCGCACAAATAATCGGTATGATCTATGAACTGATCAACGACGCTAAAACAAATATTTTAGGAATTGGTGTCGGTTCAATAGGTCCATTGGACATAAAGAAGGGCATCATAGCTCAGTCACCAAACATACCATTTAATTCCGTTCCCTTACGAGAGCCGATTAAGAGAGAGTTCAATACGTCCATCACTCTGCTCAATGACTGTAACTCTGCAGTGGTGGGAGAGCGAAGGTTCGGCG
>DAOVBJ010000187.1 GCA_030670615.1 Candidatus Bathyarchaeota archaeon
GAATCAGCTGTGGAATATCACTTGGGGTGGAAGCGGCGATGATGGAGGTTATGGGGTGGCTGTGGGTAGTGACATCCAGATAACTGGCTACACATCTTCTTTTGGGGCAGGAGAAGATGATGCGTTCTTGGCGAAGTATGATGGTGATGGGAATCAGATGTGGAATATCACTTGGGGTGGAAGCGGCGATGATGGAGGTTATGGGGTGGCTGTGGGCAGCGACATCTACCTGGTGGGATCGACAGATTCCTTTGGGGCAGGATACATGGATGCTTTCTTGGTGCGATACGGTTTTCCACCTGTTGGAGGGGTTGTGCTTTCTACCTCGCCTGCGAGGAGCCTACTTTATGTAGCGATAGCCCTGTCTATTGTCGCCCTTCTAGCCGTGGCCAAAGTGCATCGAAGGGTCCTCCGCTTATTCTTTTCTCTCTAGATTTCTTAAAATCCTCGTCATTCTTATAATAAAGGACGTAAATCTCACCTCCTAAAAATGACGACGGAAACAGATTACAGAGGTGAATGTTCGTAGATCATATTATGACGACTCTATTCAAAAAGTCCATGTCCCGATATCGTGGTTGCGCATCATAACCCGGAGGGATCATGGCTCGCATCTGTCTGGGGCGATCCTGTTTTAGGTTAGGAGTGGTGTCTCCTCTTTCTCCAGCGGGTATCTCCTCTAGAAGCGCCTTCCACTTGGCGGTTTCATCTCGGCAGTAGACCCCTGGGGCTTAATCTTTCCAATCGTAACCCTCGTGTGCCTAATTGGGGTAATCCTACTGGTATTCAAGGGCAGGCTGTGGACGCCTCGTCTCTGACCCCTTTCTTTAGATCTTTTCGAGGTGCTATTGTTGTTTGTGTTTTGGAGGGTTTCTTAAGGCTCTTGGATTCCGGTGCTAGCAACTACTCCGACGAAGACACTTCTGATCCGTTTCAAAGAAGCAGCGAGCAGGGCTTTGCATTTCCAGAGACTAACAAGATATGGGTGTCCGCAAAAGGGATAAATCTCAGCACGGTGTTAGTTTAATATTGAGTTATGGGGCAAAATCTCCTTTTTGACATCGGCTTCACGCTGATGATCCTCGGAACGCTGCTGGTCTTTGCAGTTGGTGTGCTCTTGGTGCTGAGACAAGGGAAGGGGGTGAGGGGAGGAGGAATCATCATGATCGGCCCCTTCCCCCTCATATTCGGCTCCGATGCCAAGACGGTGAAGGCGCTCGTAATAATTGCGACAGCCCTCATGGCGTTGTTCCTCGTCATGAATGTTCTGTTAGCCTACGTGGGTTAGGGGGGATGCAGGTGGCGGGGAAGTGTGCGATCTGCGGGGAATACGACGCGAGGTACGTCTGTGAGTCCTGTGGCAGAGGCGTGTGCGAGAACTGTTTTGACACCAAGAGATGGGTCTGCACCGATTGCTTGAGCAAAATCGTGGACCGGATGGGTCAGCCAACTGAAGCTTTTGCGAGTTATCCCCAGAACCGTCTTCTCCCCCTCTTCTTCACGGGCTTCTTCATAGTATTCATCGGAATGGCCCTCATGATCGTGTCCAGTCTGTTCTCGGGGGCTGGATCAGTGTCGGGGGGAGCGGTGGTCTTCATCGGGCCCATCCCCATAATCCTTGGATCTGGGCCGATCTCCTTACATGTCTTCACCCTAGCCATCATATTGACGGTCATCGGAGTGATTTTCTTCATGAGGGATAGGCGGAGGTAGTAGCTAGCTAGCGAACGCTGATGTGGTTCTTCACCTCCCGTCATGCCTCATGTTTACGCAAAGCGGCTTGGAACAGAAGGTACACAACATTATCATGGCCTAAGAGGGGTTGAAGACCCTCTGAATTCCCTTTTTTTCCGCATAAAAACACCTTTATATTTCTGATGGGCATAGCAGACTAGGCTGATGTGATCGGGCTAACTAGCTAAGAGTTCCCCTTTAGACCTGTCATACAGAAGAAACCACCAATGCGTCGGAGGCGATAAACGCAACAATGAAAGTAGAAGTCATCGCTTATGGCTACTTGATGACCCTCATCGGTGGAAAACAAACTGTAGAACTGAAAGACAATGCCCAGTTAGACGACCTCACAGCGAAACTTGCTGCAAGTGCTGGAGGCTTTAAAAAAGGCCACGTCGGACCCTATAGAGTAGATTCCGACCTCATCGTCCTCATTAACGGTCGGAACGTGAAAGGCTTGAAGAAACCCTACTCCTTGATGGAGGGCGACGTGGTGACGCTTATACCTCCCTACGTGGGCGGATAACCCCGTTTGGCCTGGAGAACACCTTTACGACGCCGTCGAGGCAAGGTCCCTCCATGAGGGTTCTTCTAGCTAGCAGCGGAGTGGCCTGAAACACGTTTATGAATGATGCTGTCCTTGCCTTTCTTCTTCCTAGTAGTGGAGGATAGAATTTTAAATGCAGGCGAATATGGTATACTCGACCTCTGAGTCCGTATGACGCATGAGTCGGAAAGGTGAATAAAGTGAAAAATGTCTTGTCAAAGTCTGAGCGGGAGCGGTATGATCGACAGATGCTGCTTCCCGGCTGGGGAACCGAGGGACAGGAGCGGTTGAAGTCGGCGAAGGTCGTCGTGGCTGGAGTTGGGGGATTGGGCTGCCCCGCCGCCGTCTATCTTGCTGCTGCGGGCGTCGGTGACCTCGTTGTCTTGGATAAGGATGTTTTTGAGTTGAGTAACCTGAATCGTCAGATCCTCGGTTGGCAAAGGGACGTTGGACGCCCCAAGGCGGAGGCTGCCGCTGAGAAGTTGCGAGCTCTCAACCCCGAAATCGCGGTTAAATCCCTTGTCGTCGAGATCACGGAGGAAAACATTCATGCCCTTATCTGGGACGCTACTGTGGTCGTTGATGCACTGGATAATTGGAGGACCCGCTTCATCATCAATGAAGCGTGTGTAAAGCAGAGAGTGCCCCTAGTTCACGCCGGCATCTTCGGCCTATATGGGCAGATTATGACG
>DAOVBJ010000025.1 GCA_030670615.1 Candidatus Bathyarchaeota archaeon
AAACACCGGTTTTAATTGATTATGAGCTTAAGATACGAAGTCTCCAAGATAGAAGTTCCTTCTATAAGGAACAAGTTCGGCAAGTGAAGGAGTCAAATGACCTCCTCCTAAAAGAGGAGAGACTCCGGAAAGAGAGAGTGAAAAACCTCACGAAGGCTCTGGACGCTGTACAGAGAAAGGAGGCAACGGAGATTAAACGAGATAGAGCGTATCAACAACTCAATCGGGAAATCGAAACTCTGCGAAGAGAACTCGTAAAAGAGAGGTGTGTGACCCAACAGCTTAAGAAAAGGCTTGAGACCATCCGTTATTATCGAGGGTTAGCGTCAAAGGGTGACATCGTCTTCCTCAAGCCCGTTGAAACCTTTACCAAGGATGGGCTGGAAAAAGCATATCGTCTTTACGATATTGCGCGAGGTGATACCATCTTATTCCTTGACTCCAGTGGTGGAGGTGCTTCCACTGCGGAAGAACTTGTCAAGAGGGGCGTGAAAGCAGTTGTGTCGAGGGCGCTTATGGCGCATCAAGCGGCAGAGGTCTTCGAGAAATTTGGTGTGGCGGTATTACCCTATCGAGAGTTGAGTGTTGAGTGGGTTGAGGGCTATCCCTACGTTAAGGCAGAAAAATTGGACGTTGCAGTGAAGAAAGGGGTCAAACAAAAGAAGATCGAATTGAATGCGAAGATACTGGACATCGTGGAAGAATATAAGCGGGAGAGAATACAGGAAGGCAAACGAGAGGCCTTACTCTAATCGAATCATTTCTTTGGTGGTTAAGCTCGAATCTTGAATAACGATGGTTGGCGTCTACTCAACCTTGAATACGATGACCCTTACATGAACGTCGCCCTCGAAGAAGCCATCATGACATGTGTTGGCAGCGAGGTAGCTCCATGCACACTCCGGTTTTGGAGAAACTTGCGGGCGGTCGTGATTGGTTCCTTTCAATCGTCGGACTTGGAGGTCGATCTGGATGCGTGTGAGATGGAGAACATACCCGTGATACGGCGGGTTTCAGGTGGAGGCGCCGTGTACCATGATGCGGGAAACTTAAATTACTCCCTCTTTTTGTTGAAGACTCATCCTCTAGCGTTCATGGGCTACCAGAATGTCTTTAAAGAGGTTGGTTCAGTCGTTACAGAGGCTCTTCGGGCACTGAGCTTAGACGTGGAACGCCCCTCTCGAAACACTATTGCGGTGGGAAACCGGAAGATTTCTGGACTTGCTGGTGCAGTGAAGCATGGAGCCATCCTCGTTCATGGAAGCCTGTTGATCCATTCCAATCTGAGCTGTCTCCATAACGTTTTAGGTTTAAACCGAACGTTTTCACCGGTGAATTATCGAAGGGCATTTACTCGAAGCCAGAAGATGGAGGTGATTAACCTCGAAGAAGCCCTCGATCACAAAGTTTCACTGAATGACATTAAAGAGATCTTATTCACTGCCTTCGAAGACCTATTCTCTGTGAAGTTCTTACCAGGAGGCTTAACTGAATCGGAAGAGAGCCTCCTCAGAACCTTATATAATACGAAATACCGTTTAAAGAAGTGGAATTTTAAATACTCCACCTCCTCTTTATCAAGGCGTTTTTTCCCTAAAGGACGAGTACTGTAATCACCTGGGTGTAACCGTCGGTTTCCATGGGCGTATATTAAAAGAGGTCCCTGGTAAAGGAATCTTAAAGGGTCTAAGGGAAAAGCTCTGTTCAATAAGACGTCTGCACTCTTCAGTCAATCAACGCGATTTCGTGAATGAACCAGAAAAAAGTCCCCATACCCAGGAATACTAGTTCCTTCTTGGTGGAAATTGATTGGTGTTTGCTAACTAGCTATAGTGGTTTTTTTACCTGATAGGATTTGAGATAGGGTTACCTCGACTCGGATTAAGCTTTGGGAGGATGATTCCAAGCCTGGACCCCTTTACGGACGTGTTGTATTATCATCTGTTACAGACCGCGATTATTTCGCTGGCGGCATCCTGCTTCTTTCTCTTGGTAAAAGAAAGCTGAGTAGAATCGAGTGACGAAAGGGAACGATTAACTCGTTGACGGCGGAGGAATCATCCACCGCGCGTGAGGTTCATACCCTATTTAGAGCCGAATACGGCTAAAACAGAGCCCAGTATGGCTGAAGGTTAAGGGAAGGAAGTAGCATCCCGGGGAGGCTTCTGACGTCGAAGACAAACTCTACTCACTCGAGGCTTTAGCCTGCCAGCTAAGGGGGCATCCACTCCATCAATCATGGAGCCGTCGAAGTGTAATCGCTGGTTAAACTCCTTACGCTGTTTCCTGGTTGCCGGGGCTTTCTTACCTTGATTTAAACGGTACCAGTCTTTCCATGAAGCCGGTGAACTTGGGGTGAAATATGTGGTCCATCGCTGTTCCCTTCGCTTCCTTTATCCTCATCCAATCGATGAGTCCCTTAAATCTGCCCCCGGCAACACCGTCGCCTACCATCGCGTAGCCTTGAGACGTCTCCTTGCCATCCTTGACCCCGTTGAGCCATCCCACCCTCACGACTGGAGCGAGGTTAATCCTCTTCAACAGTTCCTCTTCGACCTCTTTGATCCTGATCAGCCTGCCCGAGATGAGGACCTCCCTTGGGCTTGGGACGGAGGCTGTCATTGAGAGAACCGCCTTTACAACGCCCTCGATCATGGCGTCGTAGGCTATTCTGCAGTTTTCATCGAGATTGATCCTTTTTACAAGCTCTTCCGGCGTCGCGCAGCCGCTTATCGATGCGCAGCCGCCTGAAAAGACGTCTGCTTTTTCCCATTTTTCAACGATTTGAACGAGTTCGGCGTCCATGCTGGATATCGTGAGGAAGCCGGGGCCGCTTATCGTCGTTCCACCGATCCCGTCCACAATCTTCCCCCCGTCCACCCCCAGAACCGCGTTGTAGCCAAACCCCATCTCGACATGAATAAACGATACTTCGGAGTATGGGACGTCGAGTCTTCTGGCTTGGTCGTGGACTCCCAGCACGGCTACACACATTTTGTCCGCTGTTCCCATGTCCATTTTATTGACTTTTCTGTGCTTCGGCACGGTTGGTAGCTGAATTACTCCGGGTATGAAGCAAACCGGCCAGTCTCTGCGCTTCATTTCGATAGTTGATTTGGTCATGGCGTAGTAGACTAGGGCTCCAAAATCCAGGTTCTTCAAGGCTTTTTCTATGTGCGCCTTATTGGTGAGAAGTATGTATTCGTAGTACCAGTCTTCAATAGTCTCTTCAGGAATGTCCTTCAAATAGGTGAGTTCGATTCCGTAGCCCGAGGGCCCTGCTATGAGGTCGAAGGGCTCCGCGGCTTCTACAGCTTCGATTAGAGTCTCTGGTCTTCGAGCCGCCTCAGCCGTATCCACCACAGCCTCATAATAAGCCTCTCCGTCCTCCAGGCCACAGACGTCCATGCTCATCGTTCCAGGATCTATCCCAACCACCCTAACCAACTATAATCAACTTCAAGCATGCTCCTCCTCGCTAAGTAAAGACAGGTAAACGTTCTCCCTTGAAAATCTTCCCCCCCACCTAAGGATTACCCGCGACTGATGCGCCGCTGAAGCCCCTCATAGACGCCTAAGCTTGAGGTATTAAAGCGCCTACTTTCTTTGGGGTCTTCTGAGCTGTCGTGCCTCGAAGAGCTTTTTAGGTTGGAGGGTAGCTCTCAGGTAGCTAGTTAGCAGTGTCGAATGATCTCTTATTACGTTCTTCATACCGTAGCTTTTTAAAAATAAAAAAAATGGTGGTTGTGGAGTTTTGCGATTTCATCTGTGGGTTAATCGGTTGAGTCTGTTGGCAGTTGGAAGAATGGCATTACATCGCTTCCTAAGAAGTACGGTAGTTTACCATCCCACCCGATTACCGTAAGGTATTGTATGTACTCTGGGTTCTGTGTTAGTTGCTCTTGAACTAATCTGATAGCTTCTGCTTGTGATTCTGCTGCTATGACTCTAGCTGTTGCTTCTGCTGTTGCTGTTGCTATTGTTGCATTAGCTGCTGCTTCTGCTTGTATAACCTGCTGTTGAGCTTCATACCGTATTGTTTCTAATTCGTTCTTAGCCCTTTCTGCTTCTTGTAATGCAATTACCTTATTATTCGTAGCATCTAGAAACTGTTGATTGAATCGGTAGTTTGTTATAGCAACATCTACTACCTCAATATTATAGGCTTGTAATCTATCATTCAGAATAGATTTAAACCTTGACTTAACAGATTCTCTCAATTGTAGTAGTTCTTCTGCCGTAAAGTCAGAAGTAGTGGCTTTGATGCTTTCTTCAACGTTAGGTCTCACAACTCTGCTGGCATAATCTTGTCGTAAATCCGTATAAATGGCATCGACCGCCAACGGGTTCAACCGGTAGTTGACTGCTATGTCTACAAATACTTCTTGAATGTCAAAGGTACCGCAACTCTGATCCACAGACGTCACAAGTTGTGTCTGGGTATTCATAATGACTATTGAATCTCTGAAGGGCATTATTAGGTGAAGGCCTTCATCAAGTATACCGCTCACCTTTCCCCATTGCATTAGAACTCCCTTGCTTCCTGACGTAACTGTTTTCACAGATGTAAAACCCACACCGATTACAATGACTGCTAAAACAACTACTGTAATGATCGCGCCCAGTTTGATTTTGTTTCTTAACATTTGTTATTCTCCTCATGGATGTTTATTTAGAGTAGTCTGCATCCTCCTACTATTATTCTTATACCAGAATAATCATCATATTCCATTGCTTTTTTTAATATCGTTTTTCTCTTCTCTGCGTGTTGTTTATCGAATTATCTCTTCTCCCAAAATAATATCTTGTGAACATATTGGGGTTCCTCGTTAATGTCGATTATCTACTAACTCTGAGCGATGGGTATCAACGCTATACTCGGAAACCGTTTTGGAATCGTCATTATCCCTAGTGTTATGTGTGGCTTCCTTGGCATATTTAATACCGCTTTCGACTATGAGGTGATGCCTTTTGTTGGCGTGAAGATTACATTATGCGTCCTTATATTCTCTATCTTTTTATCCGTGATGGACGTTCGAATTGCGCTCAGCTTTTAGTCTGCAAGCAACTGAATACGGGTTTTGAAGCCGCTAGCAATATTACGCCTGGCACCATTGACCATGATTCCAGCTTTATGCTCTCACCTCATTCTTCGTCCCTTTCAATTCACTTAACAAAAACATATAGAGATTTTCTCATTAATCTGACAAATTATCTTAGCATCACTCCACATTGTGAGAAGTGTTCTCATAATGGGGGCTGTCTTTGCCAACATTTACCAATGCTCTCTTCGCTCTTATTGGATTGCCGTCAGTGTCCTAAGTACTGGAACTAGCTTGCTCTACCTTAGCCCTCCCCTGAAAAAGACGCATTTTTCTGGGTCTTCAGGACAGAATTCGCTTGACCCGCAGGGGTGTATCTGCTGCTCCTGGTGACATTCCTTTGGAAGCTGAGCCTTCTTCCTTAAACCTCGCTTTATCATACAAATCCCATATATCTGAGGATGAATACGCCTAATAATTATCTCTTCGTTAGCCATCAAACGTTGAAGTACGTGACATGGTAGGTGTATGTGTATCGTATGAAAACGGTTTCTATGACGCCGTTCTAGGTTTTAAGGGTTGAAGCTTCGACACCTGAATTATTGGCTTTAGCAATGAATACCTCTGCCCGTCCCTTCACTTCCTCTCTTAGCTCCTTCTCTATCATCGCTGCTCTTTTTCTGTCTTCAGCGAAGGCATAGACTGTTGGCCCCCAAGAGCTTTGGCCAATCCCCCGTGCTCCTATTCGACGGAAAATGGGAATCACCCACGCTGAGGCTGGGTTAAAGACGCCTCCTTGAACAGGTTGGTAGATTCGGCCTACGAGGAGTTGAATCCGCGTCAGAGCCTCTTCAAAGGCTTCAGCGTCCTTCTCTATGACTGACGGGACGAGTTTCGACGTTAAGGTGAAGTACGCTTCGTGGATCAGGTGTGATGGAGCTTGTTCACGGCGAAGTCTTTTAAACGCGTCCTCTTCTGCGTCTCCAAATGGGCTTGCAGCGGCTTGAAGCGGTTTTACAATTACAAAGTGCCACTTCTCCGGGACATCCGCTCGAAGGATGAGGGGAGGAATAAGTGCTTCTGCTCTGTTATAAATTCGTTCTCCACGAGTAACCTTCAACCCTCCCGCAACCACGAAACCACCCCGTTGAAAGGTGTGTAAGCCACCGGTTGAGGTTCTCTTCAAGGCTTCAACGAGTTCCACGCTGTTCACATCTTTTTCATAGGCGAGGGTGATCGCTTTTCCAATGGATAAGGCCAACTGTGTTGTTGAGCCGAAACCGTAGTGGCGAGGAGCCCTCGACAACACTTTCACTCTTGCGCCAGGTAGCTTGAAGGCTTTCAAAACTCTCTCTGAATAAATTCGTGCTTCTTCGACGTCTACTCCAGAAATGTCTAAAGAACTGCACGCAGAGGCCTCTACAAGTGTTTGGGGTTTTTCGAGGGCTAGCATGGGGGCGTATCCAAACCTGCCCAGTCCAAAGGGATCGATGTCCCCGAGGTGAAGCCTCGATGGAGCAGATACACGAATCTTCATTTAACCCCCTTCTACCAGCTGATTCCCACAATACGAACTGCGAAGCGTCAGGACTAAAAGAGAAGTATTGTACCATCCATTATGGCTTCACTGATTTTGCGTAAATCGGCCAACCCTTCGTCAACTATACTCTCCACGTCTCCTCTAATCCGGTCGAGGGTTGCTCCCTGGCTCAGAATGAGTTGAACATCGGTCATGAGGGGCTGGTCTATGGGCTTCCCGATCTGACTCAAGACTTTGATGTAGACCTCTGATATGCCCTCGACCTCTCTATAGACTTTTTCCGACATCTGCTTGGCTAAAACGTTATAGATTTTTCCCACGTGATTAATCGGATTCTTTCCCGCCGTGGCCTCTAATGACATAGGTCTGCAGGGCGTAATCAACCCGTGAACTCTGTTTCCTCGACCGGTGTTACCATCGTCCCCCTGTTCAGCGGAGGTTCCCGTCACCGTCAAGTACACGATGGACTTGTCATGATCATCTGCCGTGTTCACGTAGACTTCAACATCCCGATTTGTAATCTTTGTGGCCACGTCCTTAATTCGATCCGTCACTTCCTCTTTGACACTGATGTAGTGTTCCAAATCAGGTGTGAGACTGCTTATTTGGGGTGCGGCAATCGTTAGTAGGATGTGGCTGTCCTTTCGAAGCCCCATTACCTTAATGTCTTCGCCGACTTCGGGTAATTCCTTCTTTATTTTTCGCGAGTTTAAGTAGGATTCAGTTTCTAGAACAAGTCTCTCCGTTTGACTTAGAGGGGCATAACACACGCCAAAGGACGTGTCGTTGGATAAGGGTATCCCAGCTCCCGCTTCAAAATTCGAGACTAGATCCGTTGAACTTTGTTTGATCTTGTAGTCGATTATGACGTGGCTGTCTACATCGAGAAAGCGGAATGTCTCTTTTAGAAAGGCCCTTATCGCCTTCAAGGAGATGCTGCCTATGGGAATTGGCGTGTCAACACCGTTTTTTGAGACATTGGTTACTGCCCTTCCTGCAACAACTAAGTACATGGGGTCGATCACTTCTCCCCCACCAAAGACGGGGTGCGCTTTTCCCCCGACTAGGAGGCCTTTGTCAATGTTGTGGTGTAGGACGGAGCCAAACTCCTTGAGATAATGCTTACATAATTCCCTCGACACGGCTTCGGAAGCTCCGTCGATGACATAGTCTGGATGGCCACGTCCCTTCCTCTCAACGATCTCGACATGCCTCTCTTCCATGGAATTTTGTCTCAAAGTTCCAATAAAAGTAGTTTGTCCCATAGTGACCTTTCGCCTTACCTTAGGTCGCTATGCAGAGAAATTTAAATGTTCGCATAAACACTGCTGAAAACATTATTCAGAGTAATTTATCTGCGTTCAGATTTATGTATAGTATGTTGTTTCCCCTGATGAAGACGTTCCCATAATTCGCGATGAGAGTCCCGTTATTAAATTCTGTCGCCCCCTCCAAGGTGATATTCATATAGTTGTCGCATCGGATCATTCGCCCCTTGTAGGCAAGGTTATTCTTTAATTTTACAATAATATTTTGATGTAAGCTTCGAAGCAATGTGTTTATAGGTCTCTTACTAGGCTCCAAGTATCCAATCTCCACCAGTCGATGGCTATTCACGTCGTCTTACTATAAAAATGTAACTATTTTTAGTTCTGTTAACTCTGTGTAGGAGAAAGGTTACTGTTAACCGTGAGATGTATTGTATAGCATTAGACAATTTTATCCCGTAACAACCATTCTTGATAAAGTTCTCTTGTACTTTGGCGGGATATGTATTTCACAGGAGATTTTATTGGGATCAAGTTTACTCCATTCAACATGTAGACATCCTTACCCTTCTTCAGAGCATAATTGACTTCTTTCCCTACCCCAGCAGTGACTTTTCCCAATAGACAAGAGAAAACAACAATATGACATTTATCAACCAATCTCAGATAAAAGTCCATTGAATGGTTCTGATAGTTAACGGGATTTATTATCTCTGCATCCTTAACTTTCTCACGTATCAATGCTAATTCTTTCTTTTCTCGCTCTGTATCATAAAGGCATATTGCATGAGCGTAATAGACTTTCATAGAATTATCGTTCAAATCCTTTTTGCACTAAGTATTTTTCCAGTTCGCTAGTTTCTGACTTTGTCAAGTATCTAACCAGATCATAATATTTAATGTCCATAAAAGTTTTTGTGTATAAGTTCCTTAATTGATAGTGAGAAGAAAATGAGAAGTATTCAAATTAATTTTGACTTGCCTTTAGACGGAATAATAATCGATTTTGAAACAACACATTACGATGTTACTAAAGGAGAACTAATTACTGCGGGTTTTCTTTTAAAATCTGGAGTTTTAATCTTTCAAAGGTTAGAATTAATTGAAAGTGAGTTTAAAGAAATGGTAATTGAAGAAATGAAAACTAAGGCTAAACCTTGGTATGCTTTTAATAA
>DAOVBJ010000188.1 GCA_030670615.1 Candidatus Bathyarchaeota archaeon
GCTGCGTCAATCACGATCATGGTTCCATTTCCCACCTGCAAAGCCTTCTCTACTGCCTCGGCGATTCGTGAACGCTCGTTATGGTCTATCTGAATAGTATCGATCACGGTTTCAATCCAATGTTTTCCGTAGCGTTCAAGTTTCACTTCATCCTGAAGGCGGTCGGAATCATATATTGTCTGGTCAACTCGAATCTTTGTGTAGCCATCCTTCTTCAGATCCTCCAGGACCGTCTTGTGAGTTCCCTTAATTCCCTTCACAATCGGCGCAAGGAAGGTCAGGGTTTTCCCCACATCAATCAGTATCAGATTGGTGATGTTTTCTGGGGTCTGAGGATGGATCAAACTGTTACACTTTGGACAGTGATGGACGCCAATCTTAGCGTAGAGCAAGCGGAGATAATCATAAATCTCCGTGACTGTTCCAACGGTTGACCGCGGATTTTTATTAGCGGCTTTCTGTTGGATGGAAATGGCGGGAGAAAGCCCCTCAATCGAGTCAACATCGGGCTTATCCATCAAACCAAGAAACTGTCGGGCATAAGCCGACAGGCTTTCCACGTACCGTCTCTGGCCCTCAGCATAGATGGTGTCAAAGGCCAGCGTCGATTTTCCAGATCCAGAGAGGCCCGTTATCACAATGAACTTGTTTCGGGGTAACTCCACGTCAATGTTCTTCAGATTGTGCTCCCGGGCACCCTTAACGAAAATGCTATCCCTCATGGCCGTTACCAGTTCTCCCTCTCCGTTTCACAGACACGGGTTTCACCTCGCCACTTTTATGGGATGTCGTCGCTTTCTTGCGCCGCTTGCGATCTAACGATTCCTCGAACTCGCGAATTCTATCACGGAGCGTGATCGCTGTTTCAAAGTCAAGTCGCGCCGCCGCCGCGCGCATCTTTGCGTCAAACTCAATCAGCTGTCTCTGAATGCCCGATTTCGTCAAGTGTCGGGTGCCTTTGATCGCGCCCAGCGTTTGGGCGATGCGTTTCACGATGGTTGTGGGCGTGATGCCGTGTCTGCGGTTGTATCGTTTCTGGAACCTTCGTCGGTATCGAGTGATCTCAACGGCCTTCTTGATCGACCGGGTTTGTTCGTTGGCGTACAGAATAACTTTTCCATTCACGTTTCTGGACGCTCGTCCAATGGTCTGAATGAGGCTTCGCTCATCCCGCAGGAAGCCCTCTTTATCCGCGTCCAAAATGAAGATCGTTGCGACTTCGGGGACGTCTAAGCCTTCGCGAAGAAGGTTTATTCCTACCAGGATGTCGAATTCTCCAGATCGAAGCTGGCTTATCAGCTTTATTCTGTCTAAACTGTCAATCTCCGAGTGTAGGTACCGGACGTGGAAGTCTTCTTTCACCAAATAATCCGTCAAGTCTTCCGCCATCCTCTTCGTGAGGGTGGTGATTAGAACCCGGTCGCCTCGCTCAATGGTTCTTGTTGCTTCCCTCATTAGATGCTGCATCTGCCCTTGGATGGGATGGACTTCAACTTCTGGGTCCAGGAGGCCAGTAGGCCTCGTTATCAGCTCTACGGGTTCCCCGCTCAGTTGCAGCTCATACTCGGCGGGTGTCGCCGAAACAAAAAGCGTTTTACCCATCTTCTTCTCGAACTCGTTAAACTTGAGGGGACGATTGTCAAAGGCACAGGGCAGCCGGAAGCCGTACTCCACAAGGTTCTTTTTGCGCGAATAGTCTCCGTTGAACATGGCCCGGGCTTGGGGAATCGCTTGATGGCTCTCATCGATTATCAATAAGTAATCCTTGGGAAAATAATCGATCAAGACGAAGGGGGGTTCGCCGGGGCTGCGACCGTCGAAGTATCGACTGTAATTCTCGATGCCCTTGCAGTAGCCGAGCTCCTTCATCATCTCAAGATCATAATTTGTGCGTTTCTTGAGGCGTTGAGCCTCCAACAAGGGAAGCCTGGGCAGTTGCTCCTCCAACTCCCGTTTTATCTGATCAAATGCTCTCCGCTGCTTCTCCACAGGCACCACGTATTGTCGTGCAGGATAGAGCGTGACCCTATCGAGGTCAACCTTCACGTCTCCAGTCAGTAAGCCAACCTCTCTTATCCTCCCGATGGTGTCCCCGTCCAGCTCAACCCTCAAAATGTCCTCTTCATAGGAGGGAACCACATCCACCACGCTTCCCCGAACGCGAAAGTTCCCTGGCTCAAGCACAGTATCATTCCTCTCATACTGTATATTTACGAGAGCATAGAGCAGATCTCGCCGCTTCATTTGCGTCCCAACCCGCAAATCGATTGCCATACCCTTGAAGTCAACGGGATTCCCTAAGCCATAGATGCAGCTTATGCTCGCCACAATTATGGTGTCGTTCCTGCTAACGATGCTGGAGACCGCGTGCATACGCATCTTCTCTATCTGCGCATTGATCTCCGAGTCTTTTTCGATGTACGTATCGGTGGTCGGCAAATAGGATTCGGGTTGATAGTACGAATAAAAGGAAATGAAGTATTCCACCCGGTTATTCGGAAAAAGCAACTTCAATTCAGCGTAGAGCTGCGCGGCCAACGTCTTATTGTGGGCAATAATCAGAGTGGGCTTCTGAAGCTTGTTAATCAGGTTCGCCATGACAAACGTCTTGCCGCTTCCCGTAATCCCCAAAAGCGTCTGCTTATCCGCTCGTGTGAAGTTTTCAACCAGCTTTGCTACTGCCTCTTCCTGACCCGACGACGTTTTGTACGGAGCCATTAATTCAAATCGCATACTATCGTCCACAAAACCATAAGAAATAATATTGATGGACAAAGACCATTTCCTTATAAGGTTTTTCAAGTCAAACAAAAGAAAGCTCAACTCAACAATTGAACCAATACTTCGCAGTCCAGACGTACTTGTTTCTTGAAAGAATCGGGTTTCAGACCAAATAAATGAAAAGAAGACGTGGAGTTACACAGATGAAGCCTCCACTCCCTAGAGAAACAA
>DAOVBJ010000007.1 GCA_030670615.1 Candidatus Bathyarchaeota archaeon
AAGCTTCGATCGGGAAGTCTGTTCGAAACGTTTCGTGAAGAGGGAGCTCATAAGATGTAAAGGTTAAAAGATTGAGGGTCTTACAAGGGAGTGGGATGAAGATGAGGGTTGTAGACAGTGTTCTTGAGTTGATAGGGAAGACGCCGATGCTGAGGCTTCATAGGGTGACGCGGGGCGTGAAGGCGCAGGTCCTCTTGAAACTGGAGTATCTCAATCCAAGTGGAAGTTATAAGGACCGAATCGCCCTCCGCATGATCGCGAACGCTGAAGCCTCCGGGGTCCTGAGGCCGGGATGCACCATCGTGGAGTCCAGCTCCGGAAACACCGCCATCGCCTTGGCGTTTGTGGGAGCCGTAAAGGGGTACGCGGTGAAGGTGTTCTATCCTCAAGACGTGTGGGCTGAGGAAAAGAAGGGGACATTGGAACGCTTTGGAGCGGAGATCGAGGTGGTGCCCCTCGAGGAAACGGAGGCTGCGCGTAGAGCTGGGGTCCACGGTGCGAGGGTAGAGATTCCGGGCCGAGTCAAATGTAAGGAATTGGAGGATCGCCGCGACGACGTGTGGTGGGCTCGACAGTTCAGCAACCCCGATTGTGTGCGAGCTCACAACGAACTCGGGTTGGAAATTCTGGAGCAGACCGAGGGAAAGGTGGATGCCTTCACGTCGTCAATCGGCACGGGGGGGAATTTTCTGGGAGTTGCTCAGGTGTTAAAACGGGAGAGGCCGGAGGTGAAGTGCATCGCCGTTCAGCCTACGGGATGGTCGGGTTGGATCGATCCGCTCTCGCCAGAGGCGCGATTCGTCCCAGGGATAACGGGAGGAATCATCGAGGAAATACGGGATAATGGCCTCGTCGACGAAGTAGTATATATCGGGAATGAGGAGGCGAGGAGCATGGCCTACAGGCTGTCACGGGAGGAAGGGGTCTTCTGTGGGATTTCCACGGGAGCCAACGTGGTTGCCGCCATCCGTGAAGCGAGAAAACGGGGGTCTGGAGCCACCGTGGTCACGACGGCGGTTGACCGGGGTGACCGATACTTCAGCGATGAACGCTTCATCACGTAAAGCGAGGTCGCTGCGGCAACCCACTAATGTCGTCGGAAGAGGAAGGGGTGGGCAATTCATGTTTCTGTGACCGAGGTGAAGAGTCGTCAACTCCAACGTTCAACGGATTCCCCATGTTTGATATCGATCATGGGCCTTAACGGATCGGTAAGACAGCGTTTGATGTCCCCTCCATAATCTGCGTGAAGCCGTAAGATTAAGTCGTGTAACACTTGGTCGATGTAATTAAGCAGTGATTGGTTAAAATCGAGATTGGTGGGAAGTACTTCGGAGCGATATCGGTGAGTAGGGGACATCGCGTAGAGGACTGCGTTGTCATTCACCTTTTTTGCGGTAGGTTGCTTTGTTTGCCATCTTTTATTTTAAAGAATGATGTCAATAAATATCATATAATTTCGTCTAAACCTACGGTATTAAGATGGATAACGAATTCAGAGTGTCCGCCATAAAGTCGAGACTGGACATTCCACTGGATATTGCTGGGCGTTTTCAACAGACTCCAAAATACGAGGCGCAGCTTAGCCGAGAGGTCAGTAATAAACTGGGGTTTGTTGATGGCGATTTGATAGAAATTCATGGGAATAGAACGACGGCGGCGCGGGTAGTCTCCATCGAGGCTGATGGCGTTGATGGGGACAGTATTGGATTGAATAACTTGGTGCGGAATAATGCGCGGGTTTCCCTTGATGAAACCGTGACTATTAGACGGGCAGAGTTAAAAAAAGCGCGACGGATCGTTTTAGCCCCGATAGGGAAACGCCTGAAAAAGAGCGAACTCCTCAAAATCGTTGCCAAGAAGAGCTTCCTCGATACGCCTTTCGTAGAAGGCGACGTGACCTATCTGAGGTCAAAGATCATGCGGTATCTCCTCGGATCGGTTACATGGATGCGGGTGGTGAAGACCGATCCGGACGGTGTGATCGTGGCAACGGAGGACACGGACTTCGAGGTCGTTTCCGACCCCATTATGCCGGGTGAGACCCCGTTCACAGAACTCCCCGACCTCGAGTTGGAAGACGATGTTAATGAAAAAGACTTCTCCCTTAGCGAGGATGAATGGGCAAAGATCAACACCCTCCTGGGACTCGGGTTGTTCAACAGCCGCATGGAGGTCATCACATTCTTCCTTCGCGAGGGCATCCAAGCTCGAAGTGACATATTTGAGAAGAGTGGCTCCGTCATGGAGCAGCTTAACCAGTTAAAGAATAACGTTAAGAAGGCTTCATAAACTCGTGATCGAGTATTCAGAGCCTTCGATGCGGAAAAATGATTCAGGCGTGGAAAATGGGTAACCTGTTGATCACGCGTTCTTTCCGTCCCTTTAAATATCGAAGGGATAGGGGCGCACCCCGGTCTCAATGCGTCTACGTGAACGCTTCACATAAAGGAGTTGCAGGGAAGCCTCTGGAATGAGTAAAAGGCCGTCCTCTATTCGCCGCTTTCTGTTAGGCACCAAGGCAGCGGGCTTCCTGACGCTACACGAAACCGAAAAAGCGGGGTACACGGGTTCCTTCCTCATCACCGACTTCAAGGGCATCCCCATCGAGTTCCGATGTACGCACCCCCTCAAGCCCGACGCCGTCCAGAGGTCGCTCTACGGAGAGGCCCTGCTATCGTACATTGGGGTGGAGATCTGTGGAAAGCCTCTAATCAACGCTGTGAAGAAGAAGCCCAAACTCCTTTTTGTTGATAAGCCCTTCCTCCTAAAGCTTGATGAGCACGCGCCATGTCCCACGTTCTTGGTCCAAGAAATTGAAGAGGACGACGCGAGTGCAAAACCTGAGCGTTTCGACGCGACATACCATGTAGAAGTGATCGAGTCAGGATACAACGGCTTCCAGCCCATAGAACTTGTCACAAAGGGCGAGGTGAAGCAGAAGACACGGGAGCTGATTGAGCAATTGTACTCGGAAGTCAATATTTTGGAGTCCTTCGAGAGAATGAAGAACGCCGTGGGGAGCCTGAATCAAATAACCTCACGGTTTAAATCAGTTGAGAGGTGATCGCCTCGCTTCGACCTAGAGGCGGGGCACGCTCACGACTTGCCCGCGTAAGCACCAAGCTGAAAAACCGCCTCCTCCACCGTGAGGTCACCGTCGACATCGACGCCTACGAGGTCTTATTCCTTCCCTCACAGACGCGGAGAATCCGATTCGCGATCAAGGGGGATGTCGAGATCACGCGAAACCTCGCGAACATCCCCATTCCGCGCATATATGAGTATGCTGAGGTGGACGCCTTAGCCTTTGAACAGCAGAACCTTCGTGAGCCCGGAAAGGAGGAGGAGGATGACGATGCGCTCATAGACAACTTCTTTGAGGAGCTGAAGACGGCGGTGGTTGAAGGCTGCGTCTTTAAAGAAGGCTATTCGTTCCCCACAAAAGAGGGGCGGTTCACGCTTAATCGTCACACTTTAGGAGTGAAGCGGCCTCAAGGCGATGACATCAATCCGTTCTATTTAATCCTGCCCAGTCTCTATCCAGAGTCCACCTTCAATTTTCAAGGCCTTCTTGATTTTCCCGCTGGCAAAAACTTATTTCCCTTCCAGAGGGATGGAGTCACCTTTTTACTCGAACAGGAGAACGCGCTTCTAGCTGACGAGATGGGGTTGGGAAAGTCCATCCAAGCCATAACCGCAGTCCGACTTCTCATTAGAGCCAAAGCGATTGAAAAATGCCTCGTGATCTGTCCCAAATCGGTCCTCACTGACTGGAGAAGCAAGTTCGAGGAGTGGGCGCCAGAGCTGAGGATTACCAAGATTCAGGGACCCGCTTCGTCCAGGAGAGGGCTTTGGGCTCGAAAAAGCCAGGTATACCTCGTCACCTACGACACGCTGAAGGAAGATGTCTTAAACATCGATGAGGAAAAGGCGGTTCAGCTGAGCTTTGATCTGGTCATTCTCGACGAGGTGCAGAGGATCAAAAACAAGTCGACGCAGACCTTCAGAGCCATCAACAAGGTCGGTGGACGGATCCGCTGGGGACTCTCGGGAACCCCACTGGAGAACCGCGTCGAAGACCTCACCACCATCTTCAGCTATCTGAAGCCCGGCCTATTCCGTGCATATGAGGTCGGTAACCCCCTCTACGTGAAGTCCGCGATCACGCCCTTCACCCTGAGACGCACCAAGAATGCGGTACTGAAAGACTTGCCAACGAAGACCCATGACAAAGTTCTGCTTGAACTGGGGGCAAGACAGCAAGCGGTCTACAACATGGCGGAGAGAACGGGAGTAATCGCCCTCAAAGAGAAGGGGAAAACGGTCACGGTGACCCACGTCATGGCCCTCGTCTCCAAGCTAAAGCAGATCTGCAACATCGAAACCGCCTCAGGCGAAAGCTGCAAGCTCGAGTACGTCATGGACGTTTTACAAAACCTAGACGAAACAGGAGAGAAAATGGTGATCTTCTCCCAATACCCCGAGAAGACCCTTCGACTGATAAAACCGCGATTGCAGAGGTTTAAGCCCCTCATCTACCAGGGCTCCCTGACCAGCAAGCAGAGGGAGGAGGTCTTGAAAACGTTTAACGAGGATGAGGACATGAGGGTCTTGCTCATCTCTTTGAAGGCCGGCGGCTTGGGGTTGACGCTGACCGTGGCAAATTACGTCGTTCACTTTGACTCGTGGTGGAATCCAGCGACCATGTCCCAGGCCGAGGATCGAACCCACCGCATCGGACAAACGAAGAACGTCTTCGTCGCATCCCTCATCACCCAGGGTACCGTGGAGGAACGCATTCAGCGGATTCTGGAAGAGAAAAGGGAGCTCTTCAATGAAGTGGTGGGAGAAATATCTGATGAGGGACTGACACGATTGCTGAATGAAAAAGAGCTCTTTGGACTCTTTGGACTTCAGAGAGCCAAGAATCGATCGAAAAGCCAGGACATATCGGTTTCACCCCGCCAGAACTGACCGTCGCCCACCCACCTCAAGCCAAGTCGCTACACCAAACAAGGCGGTTAAGACAGATCAATCACGTACGGTTGTCGGGCGTAAACGTGGTCTTCCACAGCCCGCTTCGTTTGAGCATGGAGCCCCCGCACTTAACACTGGAAAGAGACACGAGTTTAAGTTATAAAACCCGTTTGTAGCTCCATCTTCGAAAACAAAGCAGATCCAGCGTTATAAGTCAAAACGGGTCATCGGAAAGACATGGTGTCCACGAGCTGTAATTAGATTACTATTGAACAGCTACGCAATATAAATAGAAGGAATTCTACTAGGTAATTTAAGATGTCTAATAATCGTATGTTATCTTGGTTTGAGAAAAGGCGCCAGTCACGAACCTTGAACCTTGCGCAGAACCAGATCATTAAAGTCTTCGACACAGTAACGGAGTTAGATAAGGCTACTCACCTGTTCCTAGAAGACAAGTCGAAGGCAGAGAAGTGTATTGAGCGATTATTCGTTTATGAGATGGAAATTGACCAGCTTCGCAGAGCCATTTTCATCGAGTTAACGAAGGGCACGCTTCCCTCTAAGTATAGAGAGGACTTAAAGGCCCTCGTCAGTCGTTTAGATCAATTAGCTGACCACGTGAAGGATGCAGCGAGAAGCATAAAAATTCTGATCCAAGCGAAAAGCGTCGTACCACAGGAGTTCATAAACATTTTTTCCAGAATGACGACAAACTTGGTTGAGTGCACGGCGTTACTCCGTACCAGTATTGAAGCTCTCGGAGACGACCCGCCGAAAGCGATTCAGAACGCCCGTAAGGTAGATGAGGTCGAAGGCCGCATTGATGAAGGCCATCTCCAAGCAAAGATTTCCTTCATCTCCAACTCGGAAAAGGTTAATGCGCCAACCTTCATGGTCTTAAAGGATCTCGCAGACTCCATTGAGCACGCTGCCGACATGTGTGCAGACACTGCCGACTTTCTGTTGATTCTGGCGGCGGGAGAGGATTAACCGATTAGCTAGCTATATTAACAAGTGTTTTGCTTGAAGTGGGAAAGTGGCGTGCGTTGCTCATTCGAAGAGGATATCTGATACTTCTCACCGGAATCTTAATCGGGTTTCTCGCGTTCTCCGTAATTTCTTCAATATATTCAGGCAGCCAAGTCCAAGATGGGAGTGGGGGCATCCCAAGCGAGATCGAGTTTGAGTTTCTCTTGACCAGCGAAAAACAGGGGTGGATTGAGGAAGTAACCCCTCGGTTTGAGACGTGGTTTCAGCAACACTTTAACATCACCGTTCACGTGCGACTCATTGTCACGGGAACCCATGACACGGTGAACCGCATCCTGGATGGAAGCGAGAGGCCTACGGTTTGGAGCCCCGCGTCCAGCATCTGGATCCCCTACATGAACACAAAGTGGCGTACGATAACCGGTGAGGCTTACGACGTCGCCGTGGACTGGACGCCCCTTGTCCTCTCCCCAGTCGTCATAGCAGGTTGGGGGTCCTTCTTGGAAGAGCATGAAGTCACGGGCTTCATGGATCTTTATCGCTTGGCAGAGGAGGGAGTTGACTTCAAGTACGGGCACCCAGACCCTCTCTTAAGCAACGGGGGAACGATGACCGTGGTCTTAGAATTCGCGGAAGCCGCGGGGAAAAAACCCGAAGAATTGAGTGTGGAGGACCTCATGAATGAGACGGTGATTGACATCGTCAAAACGATTGAGTCCAAGGCCGTGGCGTACGGAAAGAGTACAGGCTTCTTTGGCGCATGGGCGGCTGAGAATGGGCCGTCCGCCATACAGTTTTTCGGAATCTACGAAAACGTCGTCCTCGATAACTCGTTGAAGGCCTTGAAAAAATGGGGTGACCCCCTCCTGGCGGTGTATCCTAAACAGGGAACCCTCATTGCCGACCACCCCTTCGTGATTCTTAATGGGACCTGGGTGACCTCGTGGCAGAGGTTTGCAGCGGGACAATACCTCTTTTTCCTCCTCGAACCAGAGAACCAAGAACTCGCTGGGAACCATGGATTCAGACCTGCAAGCGCAAGTGTACCGCTGGATCCAACCCTGTTTAACCCATCGAATGGAGTTCAATACGAGCTACAGGTCCCCGTCTTGAAGCCGTTGAAGGGGGAGGTGCTGGAGGCCATTTTCACGGCTTGGGTCAGGGTCCGGAATACAGGTTTATAGGTGTGATGGGATGATTCAGCGAATGACCCGGTCAATCAATCCATCGCGACTCGTGGTTTGGGCCACCCTCATCGGACTCATCGTACTGGTCTTACTGCCCACCTTTTACCTGATCTCATACGTGTTCCTCAAGTGGGGCGACGTCTGGGTCGAGGTCTTTGAGAACCCCATAATTGGAGACGAAAACTGGCGTCAGATCCTGAAGGTGCTCTTTTTCTCCTTTCGATTATCCCTCTCCGCCGTCGCCTTCGACCTCCTCTTTGGAGTGCCCCTCGCCTACGTCCTCGCCCGAAAACAGTTTCCTGGGAAAGGCCTCCTAGAGGACCTTATCACCCTGCCCCTAGTCATTCCCACCTCAGGATTTGGCTTCGCCACCCTCATAACGTGGACCAGTGTGGCGGGAATCGGGGGTTTTCTCGGCATGAACACGGGAGTGATCCCCCTGGACGCGGTCGTCCCCATCATAAACGTTCCCCTCATAGTCTTCATCGTTCATGTCGCCCTGACGTTCCCATACATCGTTCGAACCCTCCAAACCAAGATCCAGTCCATCGACACAACGTACGAGACCGCGTCTCGCACACTGGGCGCTAACCCCTTAACGACCTTCAGAAACGTGTTACTCCCGTTAGTCCTCCCAGGCATCTTTTCAGGGGCCGTCCTCGCTTTCGCCCGCTCCCTCGGGGAGACGGGGGCGACCCTCATAGTAGCCGGCGTCAGCTCCACCGCGTCGATCGCAATTGTCAGGTGGACTGCGGAGTTTAAGTTGGCTACCGCGGCCTTCATGGGCAGCCTCCTCGTCATCATTGCGTGGGCACTCATTCTCCCCGTCGAGCGGTATATGGGGCGGGAAAAGCGTTCCTTCAAGACGTCCTATCGACTCCCGTTCTCCTTGATTAAGAGGGTCATGAGGCTTGAAAGATACGCTTCCGAAAAGCTGACGCGCATTAAAGATTTCGCGCCAATATTTGTGTTGGTGTTGACGGTGATCGTTCCAATAATCGTGGTCGCGAACTCTGTGATCAGCTACTGGTCTGCGGATCCGTACACGGGAAAGGTGCAAGGCGGAGTGGTCTACCAGCTCTTCGGTCCAGCCAACTACTTCAACACGCTTGTTAAGGCGTCGCTGACCTCCATTATTGTGGCCCTCGTCTCGACCTACGTGTCAACGTGTATCGCGATACCCTTATCCTTCATCATTGCGCGGCGGTGGTATGGGGGTTTCATCCGATCCATCCTCAAGGTCCCCTTGATCGTTCCCACGTCTTCCCTCGGCCTCTCCGTGCTACTGCTATGGGGATCCAACGGCCTTAACTTGGTCGGCTCAGGGATCTGGCTGATCATTCTCACCCACATCGCGTTTTCGGTTCCCGTCATTGTTGAATCCATCTTGGCGTCCTATGAGGGATCTGATATTCAGATGTATGAGGACTCAGCGCGGACCCTGGGCGCAACAGCCTACAACGCAATTGAAACCGTCTCGCTCCCCCTGATTAAGGGCGGCGTCCTCACGGGCTTCATCCTCTCCTTCGCCCACTCCCTCGGAGAGACAGGAGCGACCTACATCGTGATGGGGCGGGACATCACTGTCCCAGCCTTGGTTGTGAACATGGTTGAGGCCTTAGCCATCCCAGCCGCCCTCTTCACCTCAACCTACTTGATCGTGCTGTCCATGATACTCCTCACAATTATCCGATTCACTACGAGAAGGTGATGACGAGACGTCACTCATCCGATTAGCAGGCGTGACAAAGAGGTTTGGTGAGATCACCGCCCTCGACGGAGTGAATCTGTCCATCGAGGACGGCGAGTACGTCTGCGTGCTCGGACCCACAGGCGCGGGAAAGACGACCTTCCTCCGAATAGTGGCAGGTCTACTGGAGCCCGATGAAGGCGAGATCTACATTGACGGAAAATGCGTCAACAATCTTCCCCCCGAAGCCCGCGATACTGTGTATATGTTCCAACAGTACGCGCTCTTCCCTCACATGACGGTCTGGCAGAATGTCTCCTACGGCCCAGAGATCAAGGATTGGAACCGGGAGAAAGTAGAGCAGTTAACTGCAGAGATCTTGGAGATGGTCAGACTCGCAGAGAGGCGAGACGCGTATCCCCACGAGCTCAGTGGAGGCATGCAGCAGAGAGTTGCCCTCGGAAGAGGCATAGCGTCTGGTGCTCGTATTCTCCTCCTCGATGAGCCGCTGGGCGCTTTGGATGCTCGCTTAAGAGTGGGGCTACGAACGCAATTGAGGCAGCTGGTCAAGGATCAAGGCCTCACCGCCATCCACGTCACCCACGATCAAGAAGAGGCTTTAATGATTGCGGATCGGGTCGTGGTGCTGAGAAACGGACGAATTGAACAGACTGGAACGCCCCACGAAGTATATTCAAGGCCAAACTCCATCTTTGTAGCAAGTTTCGTGGGAGGCGCCAACTTCGTTGAAGGAACCATCATCGGGTCAAGCGACGCGGGCTCAGTAATGGAGGTTCTCGGCGGCCTCCAGATCAAAGTAGCGGTGAGCGACGTAGGGGCGGGTGAAAAGGCGGTCTTAGCGTTCAGGCGGGAAGACACGTGGGTTGGAGAAGAGGAAGTGGCTGGATCAAACAACCTTCCTGGTGTGATCGTATCCGCCACCTTCATCGGCGACTCGATGGAGTACGAGATACGCCTTGAAAACGGCGTCTCCATCGTATCCAAGATCCTAATGTCAGACGCATTCAAAGCCTATACGGAGGGTCAACGCGTCGTAGCCTCCTTCCCCCCAGAAAAAGGCCATGTCTTCCCGTATCCTGTGATGGGCCTTCTCAAGGAGGTTGAGGCGATCTAGTTGCCGGAAGTTAAACTAGTGAACGTCACGAAACGGTACGGCAAGATCGTGGCGAACGACGGGGTCACTCTCACGCTTAAGGACGGAGAATATGTGTCCGTGATAGGCCCCAGCGGCTGCGGAAAATCAACGCTCATCAAAAACATCGCGGGAATAATTACGCCCGACGAGGGTGAGATCTACTTCGATGGACGACGTGTGAACGAGTTGCCGATAGAGAACCGCGGAATCGGCTACGTCTTCCAGAACATCGCGTTGTTTCCCCACATGAGCGTGTGGGGTAACGTCACTTACGGGCCCAGAGTGAGAGGTCTCTCACCTGAAGAGATGAGGCCTTTAGCCATCGAGATGCTGGAGATGATAAAGGTGAATGAACGATCGGACGCGTACCCCAATGAGTTGAGTAGTGGCACCCAACAGAAGACGGCGGTAGCACGAGCCCTGACGTCTCGAGCCGAACTGTTACTTCTCGACGAGCCCCTGGGTGCTTTGGACGTAAAGGTGAGAGCCGCGTTACGAAGTGAGTTGAAGCGGCTGGTGAAAGATTTGAAGTTAACGGCGTTGCACGTCACCCACGACCAAGAGGAAGCGTTGTCCATCTCCGATCGCGTCGTCGTCATGAAGATGGGGAGAATTGTTGAAGAAGGCGCCCCCATCGACCTGTACACCCATCCAAAGAACCTGTTTACCGCAAATTTTGTGGGTGAAGCAAACTTTCTAGCTGGTGAAGTGGTGAAAGCTTCAGGGAAGAACGTCCTTGTAGAGCTTGAAGAGGGACCGGAAATACGCGCTGAGGCCAGCGATCAAAGGATGGGCGATCGCGTTGTGACCGCGTTCAGGCCTGAATTCGTCAACGTAGAAACGAATGGGGTCAACCGATTGAAGGGAAGGGTGGTCGACGTACTCTATTCGGGAAGCACTGTCCGGATACGCGTCAAATTGGGAAAGGGCAGTATCGTCGTCGCTAAACAGATGTTACATTCTGAAGCGGCAACGATTCATGTTGGCGACGACATAACGCTGAGCATTCCCCCACAGAGAATCCTAGTTTATCCGTATCCTGAAGGCGGGTTGGAAAAAGAATTAGCCCTCGAATAAAACGGGATCTTCATGAAGTGAACTGTCATCTAAACGTCAACGAGGAGGAACTACGCGTCTCTTCCTTCGAGCGAATATAAGGATGGATGGCCATAAATCCAGTGATATTTTTAACTTGCGTGTTAGTCGCGTAAAACATATATACTGGAGTAAATATCGTAGGTGATATCGTGTGTGATAATATGGTTGAGGATGAGGCTCAGAATAGAAAGATGATGCTTCAGGTTATTGAGACGTTCCAGCAGAAGGGTGCGGTCAACCCGGAACGGGCGTTGACCCTGGAGGAGCTGGGCCTTCCCCCCGGCTTCGAAGTGAAGAGGGGTCCTCCATGGCTTTTAGGCTTACTCGTGGAAGTGGATGGGAAATACTACCTGTCGGAAGAACGGTTAAAGAAAATCAGAAAGCATTTGGGCAATTCAAGACATAGACGGTTTAGACGCTTGTTACGGCATACAGCAAGCGTCCCAAAGGGCTTCTTGAGGCACTACGTGCTTAATCTTTTACGTGAGAAACCCATGTCGGGATCGGAACTCATGGACGAGATTGAAGAGGAGACGGGGGGACGTTGGAAACCAAGTCCAGGCTCACTTTACCCATTACTCGCATGGTTCAGAGATCGAGGATACACCGAGGCGTTACCCCGGGAGACAGATGGGATGAAACGCTACAAGCTCACAGAGCAAGGTGAACACTTCTTTGAAGAACAAGCGGAATTCGGTGGAAGACTGCAAAAAAAGCTGGAGTTTTTAACACCCTGGGTCTTCGGAGGATTCGGAGTAGGCCCTCACTCCGAGAGGATGCGGAAGATTCGAGAGCCCCTCAGACAATTCATGAAAGCGTTTCACGACCTTCGAATGACCTTACGAGAGAACTTGACTGAGGAGAACTTGAAAGCGGTGGAAGACCTCTTGAGCGAAACCACTGAAAAACTCGAAAAACTACGCGAAGGATTTACCAAAGAATAAGCTAGTTAGCTCTTCACGTGTTAAATGTCTTGTATCGTATGATACTCCATAGTCACCTTCCAGTGATGAAAGGAATAGAGTGTTATTTTCGTTAGTTTAGGATTTCCCAGTTTAGTTGCTAGTCTTTTCTTTAGTCTATTAATGTTCTTTGCAAATGTTTGTCTGGAGAAGTGCCAAAGCTTTTCTTGTATTTTCTTACTGACAACGATGGAGGTTAACATGGCCACTAATTTGTTCGATATTTTAACCTGTCGAAGGTTACTCCTCTTCTTTGGCGAGTTAAGAGTGGCAACCCTCTTTAAAGATAAATATAAGGGAGTTAAGTTTTGGGCTTCCGATGGACGCCAACCTGTTTCTTTGATTAGATGTAGATAACAAGAGTATTCGTTCTTAGCTCCAACAATGAGGGTGTCAAGTTCCGTTTCGATGGGTATGTATGGTAATTTGCTGATTCTTCGATAACTGTGAGGTTTATAATCAAATCCGTGAAAGCTACACCAATCCGAATATGTATACTCTAAACTCTCCTTGTATCCCCCAACCATGCACCATCTTGAATGAACTCGTTTACGACCCCAACAGCCCAGAGATTGACGGGTTTGGGCAGATACCTGATTTTCCTGACTTTGATTTCAATCGTATTCTCTTTATTCCGCTTAGTCCTCCTCAACCACAAAGCAAACTTCAAAAGTGTCTCGAATGGAAGGGTGGTGGGCCGGATGGGTCTTGATCCCACGACCTCCTGCGCGTGAGGCAGGCATTCATACCAACTGAACTACCGGCCCATGCGATCTGGGTTACTGATTGTTTTGCAGTGACCTTATTTGTAGGTTTCGATGGGCGTGGTGAGAAGGGATTTATTGAAAGTGTATGGGGGGCTACTGTGAGGAGGTGTTTTTGGCTCGTCCTCTTTTCGACGTCTTAACTCTGTCTCATTCACGTATTTATGAGGTGTGCGTATTGACGGGCAGCCTCGATGAGGGTGGGGAAGATGAGGTCGGGTCTTTGATGTGGAGGATACGCCTCCCGGCTCTCCTGAGTTGCGACTCCCGTCAACACGAGAATGCTTAAACAGCCTGCGTTCCGAGCCGTGGCGATGTCGGTCTCAGGTCTGTCTCCGACCACACAGCACGCGTCCAGCGGCTGACCGGACCGTTCCAAGGCTAACTCTAGGAGGTGGGTGTTGGGTTTTCCCAATACGATTATTGGCTTCTCTTTAGAGCAGGCTTCGAGTCCAGCAACCATGGCTGCTGCCCCAGGGATCTCCCCCTTCTCTGTTGGAAGGGTGGAATCGGTGTTCGTGGCTACGAATGTGGCGCCACGTTGAAGGAATTTCAGGGCAGCGGTAAGCTTCTTATAGGTGAAGTCCCTGTCCAAGCCGACCATCACCCCATCGCAGGTTTCATCGTCCTCATCCACTACGGTTAACCCTGCCGCAGCACACTCCTCGTGAAGTCCTCG
>DAOVBJ010000006.1 GCA_030670615.1 Candidatus Bathyarchaeota archaeon
CCTAATAAATGGCAAAGTGTAGGAGCTACATCCACTACGTTCATGCTTCTCTGTAAAGCTAGGCCTTTTTTTACTCCTGCTCCAGCCATAATGAAGACAGAATGTTGTCCACTCATCCCAAAGCTGCCTACTGGAAGCTGTCGTCCATGCGCTCCATCAAAGCTTGGATGAACACCAAACACTACATCGCCAACCAAATCTCCACTAAGATGGAGAATTTCCGCGTTCTCTCTTGAGAGAGCTAGGGAAAAGGGCCTGAAACCTGTTTCCGGATCTTTATAGTCCAATAACGCGTCAATTATTTCCCGTTGGGTTGCCTCGTAGTCGTTTGGATCAACAATTCCATTAGGTTCTCGACATTCTAGATTGATAAAAATGTGTATTAACCCTATGTGTGCTGCCCGTGTCTTAGACCAATCGACTTCACCACTGTTTTTATGCGCTAGTAAACCCGCTTGTGCAAGCACGTCATTGACGATGACTGATTTAAACTGGGTAGAGGTTCCGCCATGATCAGAGGCGATGACAACGACTGTGTCATCATCTGCGATTTCTACTATTCGACCGATCCAACGGTCGATGGACGAGTAGGTGCGATTCAAGCCGTCGAGACATCGTTTCATCGTGTTTTGATCGGCGCCACTTGATTCGTCGGCTTGTCCAAGAAAGAAGTGATCACCGTAATCTGATGCATGAGTTTCAGTGAAGAGTATATCCCAGTCATTGGTTGATGTGAGTTCCTGTGCTACACTTGCTAGATGTTGATGGTAATATTCCAGTAATTCAAAATAGGTGTCATCGTCAATGAGGCCTAAAGCGTCTCTGGCGGGATTTTGCAGAAAGGGACCAAGTTTCTGATACAGTTTGTTGGCTATTCCTCGAGGATATCCATATCCTTCAATGGGCCAGATCTGAGGAACGAAGAGTTCAAAGTCATTACCATCTTTATTCAGGGAAATGAGCTTCATTCGGATGTTTCCGACCACCTGTTCGCCATCGATTTCAAAGGAGTTCAACATCCAGTCACTCCACTTACCTTCCTGCAACTCGCAGTATAAGTCTCGAGTGTCACGAGATCTACAAATACGTACAGAATCGTAACCTTGGCTGGTTCGGGCATAGATAAGACCATAAATTTGTTTGGGTTGACCTTTCTTTCCTCGTAACATGTTTCCTCGACCTCGGTGTAACGGGGTAAGCGTGAGCTCAACCTCCAGATAAGGTCGTTCTGACTTTGGTAGGTTTTGCCACAACGCGACCTCGGCGACAGTAATCTGTATGGGGTCATAGGGCATATCTTCCTGTAATGCGCTGGGATCAACCGATTCTGGATCGCGTGCTCCACCTATTGGACGAGGCGCCCATTTTCCACCAACAAATAAGTGATAGCCCGCAATCTGGTGATGGTTGGATACTCCAGGCCCGGTTCCTTCAATTTGTATCCCCTTTGTCAATGTTGGAGGCCAAGACATCTCCACTTTAACGAGGATGGGAATTTTATCAGCACGTTCAGCCGTATTCCATAAATATTCTGACTTGGATAATGCTGTGTTAATGCCCCAAACCGTTTCATTTAATGGTTTTCCTACAGCTCTGATATTAAAGTCCATCACTTCGTGAGTGCTATGCCATGAACCTGTGTAAAGCGAGGTCCAGCCAGGAGGGGTTAGAGTGGGAAAAGCTCCTACCATTGGACGGTACACTCCTCGTTGTAAGAGTTTAGCGACGTGAGGCATATGTCCCCATTTCACCATATTCAATACAAGCTCCATACTGGCCCCATCGGTTGCGATTACGATGGCTTTTTTAGCTGGACTATTCATCAATATTACCCTCCCCTACTTTCTTCTTGTATAACAATAATACTTTTGTTATGTTATGCCTTTAATAATATCTAGCTAGGTAAAAACATTTGATAAGAGATATTACAGAGTTAAATCCAAAGAAAGATTTAACGTGCCCGTACTGAGGTGACGAACGGTGTCAACAACTGAAATATTGGACGCTTTAAAAAACGATATTGTGAATCTAGACTTTGATCTGATAGTCAAAGACGCGAAACGAGCAATGGATACGGGTATTGACCCGTTACGAGTTATAGCAGATGGTATGGCCGTTGGAATGCAAATCGTCGGTGAAAAATTCGAGAGTGGAGAATATTTTTTATCTGACTTGATTGTGGCCGGTGCGGTCATGAAAGAAGGCATGGAGGTTATTAATCCTCATCTAACAGGTGAGAGATCTCAACATCTCGGAAAAGTCGTAATGGCAACCGTTGAAGGGGATCATCATGACATTGGGAAAAACATTGTCATGACTCTATTAATTGCTCGAGGTTTTGATGTCATTGACTTGGGAACCGATGTTCCCACAGAAACAATCGTTGACGCGGTGATTAAGAATACTCCGAACGTCATTGGATTATCCGCCTTAATTACTGTGACGATGCCTAAAATGAGGGAGGTCATCGAGGCATTAACTAACGCGGGAATAAGAGATAAAGTAAAAGTGATTGTTGGAGGAACGGCCGTGACATCAGAATTTGCAAAGGATATCGGCGCTGATCACCGAGCTGCTGATGCTGTAGAAGGAGTCAAGAAATGCGTTGAATGGATGACTCAAAAAAGTGGAGAATGATTACCATGCAGACCTTTCGAGAAAAGATATTGGCTATGCTAAATGACGAAGTAGTTGAAAGTTTACCTTTTTTCCATTGGTGGCGGCATAGTCAGATAGGGTGGGCTGAACGAGAATGCCGAAATCGAGGGATGGGAATCTGTTGGTCACGTCCACCTCATTCAACAATTCTACACAATGTCAAAAGAAAGGTAATTCACGACCCTTCAAAAGGTCCAGGCCTATATCGCGTGATATATAGTACTCCCATTGGATCTGTGTATCAGGATGAAAAGAGGGAGCCAGGGGTAGGGCAGTGGCACGGACCTCGAAGTTGGCGAGATGTAAGTCCATGGCACCTCACTCGCTTGATAAAGAGTGTTGAAGATTACGACGTAGTGAAGTATATTGTGGATCACACCGAATATCAACCGTATTATTTCCCCATCGAGCAAGCAAAAGAGTGGTTAGGAGAAGATGGTCTTGTCGTCGCGTCTTTACCGCACTCGCCAATGCAAATGTTAATGATTGACTGGATTGGAAGCGAAGGGGGACGATTCTACATTCACCACGCGAGATATCGAGAGAAAGTGGAAGCACTTTACGAATCACTAGTAAAGAGTTATTCGTCGATGTACGAGATCGCGGCTCATTCACCGGCGGATGTTGTAATGTTTGGGGACAACATTGATGGAGTATTGGTAAATCCACGATTATTTAAACAATATTTTATGACTACATACGAATAATGCGACGATTTTTTGCATGAACAGGGGAAACTCATGGCAGTTCATATGGATGGACGACTGAACATTCTCAAAGATTTAATCGCTCAGACTTCAATCGATATCGTCGAAGCCGTTCACCCTCCACCGATGGGTGACTTGGCCATAAACAACGCGTTATCCACTTGGAAGAATAAGGTTATCTGGATGGGGTATCCGGGATCGGTGTACACTCTTGGCCCCCAAGCTGTGAAGGAGCACTCACTTCAGCTTCTGAGATCCATCATTCCTGGCGATCGCCTCTGCATCGAGATGTCAACCGAAAACTTGGTGTCGAATGAAAACCTACTAATGTTGACATCTATTCTAGAAAACGCAAAGCTTCCCCTCACACAAAGACAAATTAATCAAATCAAGCAACGCTTAGCTTAACTATCGTTGACTTCGCGTATGCGTATGTGACTATTACAGGCGCGTCTCCAAAGTAAACTATGTCTACTGCTATTATGCGTTTGTCGACGCAAACAGTTGATGACCGAAGACGCTTGCTTAAGGCTTTACTAAAACGCGTAGCATCGTGTTTTTCGACGGGTCCAAAAGGGTTTGAAATGTCTCTTGTATCTCGTGTAGAGGGATTATTGTAGAAATAGTAGTTTCGACGTCAATCTGACCCTTTATCATAACTTCCATACCGATCTCCCAGTCAAAGGGAGTTGAATCGCCATTCGTAGTAAACTTGATCTCAGGTTGCATCGTGTACCAGTCTAAAGGGGTTAATATTATAGGTTCTTGATAAACCGCAAGGCAGGTTACCCTCCCATTTCGCGCCACTAATTGGCAAGCCTGATTGAGGGTGTTCTTCGCTGCAGCGCATTCATAGACAATGTCAGGTCCTTTTCCCCCTGTTAACTTAACGATCTCAGCGATCACATCTTCTTCAAAGGGATTAAAGACTTGATCAGCCCCCAATTCAGCAGCTTTTGTCGCTCGTTCCTTGGCTGGTTCTGATACATAGACGGCTCTGGCTCCTGCCTGTCTAACCCGCTGAATCATCAGAAGCGCTATTGGGCCAGCGCCAATAAAGGCAACGGTGTCGGATATCTTGATCTGTCCCAGACGAACAGCGTGAATGGCAGCAACCAAAGGCTCAAGAGTAGCAGCCTGCTTATCTGAAACCTCATCAGGGATCCGTATAATTCGCGACGTAGATGCGGCTATATATTCAGCGTAGGCCCCTGTTCTTCGAGAAGGAGAAGAGTAACTGGCTCGAGGATTGAGTCGTAACCGTGGCGAAGACCCTCCTTCATGCTTGTAAAGCATGACCCGATCTCCCATCGAGAAGTCCTTTACGCCTTTTCCCAGCTCAGTGATCACACCACACCATTCGTGTCCTAATACGCGTCCAGGAGCCGTAATTCCGAATGAGTAGTTATGCAAGTCGGTTCCGCAAATTCCGCAGTATTTGATCTTTACCAGAACCTCGTTTGCTCTTGGTACCGGAGTGGGAATCTCTTCAACGGCCATGAATCCCGTCTTTTTAAAAACTGCTGCTTTCATTATTATGTTCCCTAAAATAATGCTTTAAGGCTTTGTATTTAATTGAATGGGTAGCTAGCTCTATAGCGCACGCTATCTGTATTTATGTGCTTGCCTGCATCTAGAACTTTGGCTCACCTTGATCTATGATGATTGCTCCATCTATTTCTACTGTCGGCTTTAGTAGCACTCCATCCAAGTGAAGTATGCTCTTGTTTAGGGAACCATCCCCCGGCGAGAAATGAACAGTTCCGAGAGCGTGTTTATCTTCTTGGAGAGCACCAGTTGTTAACGCCTCTGGATTAGTACCCACAGCAAATTCGCCAATATACTTTGCTCCCTCGTCGCCTGTGTCGAAAATTAATTTCTTGAAAACTTTTGCGGCTTCTCCCCCGTAGATTCTGACGATCTTGCCATCCTTTATATCATACTTAATAGGGTAATCGTAGGGCCATCGAAGAGGTATGACACCTTCCTGTATTCCATCAATTACTATCGTACCATTCATGGAATTAGGTATTGGTGCGTTCACCGCCTCGCCATCAGGAACCATATGATAAACAGGTCGAGGTTTAATTCTTCCCCAATTCGAACCAATCTTACCGCTTAGCTCAAAAGTCACATCTGTTCCTGCTTCGCTACTTATCCTACAAATTTTTCCCTTTAATGTGGCAGCGGCTTTATCAGTAATCTCCTTTAATGTTTTTGTGTACAAAATGCGCGCCCAGTAAAATTTAGAGACGATCTACTTTATTTTCGATTTTGCTATCGCTATGGTTTTCAATTAAGGCTTATTTTTTTGTATGAGAGACTTAAAAGAAAAATAAGGTGAAGAATAATAGCTAGCTAAAAAGATATTAAAGACTGTTAGGGCTCTTACTACGTTAGAGGGTTAAGTTGTGAAGTGTTTTTCTCGTGATGAACTTGGGAAAAATTTGTTACCCGGTCGTACAATTCAAAGAGCAATAGGTAACAATTCCTTCTCCAGCAGTCAGATTATGACTGTCGGTTTCGCCCACTACTCTGCTGAAGCCGGAGCAATGGAACCGCACCAACACGCTGAAGAGGCTATCTATGTGACTGACGCAAAAAACGGTTGGGTGGAATACGGACCGCAGAAGGATCGACTTGAGAATAAAGCACCCCTCACATCGGGCATGGTTCTTCATGTACCTGAGGGAGAATGGCATGTTTTTCGTTACGCTGAAGGAGGATTTGTGGACATCGTTTTTATGTACGCTCAAGTCATGTAAACCAAATCCGAAAGCATTTCATTGATAAACTGCTTCCACATATTGATAGGTAAAATAGCCAACTAACATAATTACAGTTAGCCCGCTCAAGGCTGTAGCTAACTTCTCTATCAGCGTAAAAATGTTAAGTTACGTAGTTAGCTGGAGTGCTTTCCCCATTTTTCGGTCTCTTCTTAGCTTCGACGATTCGTTCTCCCTTTTTTCCTATATTTGTTTAGCTTGTAGCTAGTTTCGAAGCTTTTGCTGGCATTAAATTAGGGCTCGATTCCGTAAGCCACAAATTTTTTAACGTGGAACAATCAATTCAGACAAGATTACCATGAGTGCGAAATTAAAACTTTCGACAAATCACATCTCCCTTAAAGTGAAGGATCTTCAGGAGTCCCTTCGGTTCTACAATCAACTTCTTCAGCTCCCCATCGAACGCATCATTGGCCCAAAAGACAATCCGAGACTGATCTTCTTAAAGGGATTAGAGCTCTCCCAGATACAACCTGATGACGAATGGGTTCCTCCTCTCAAAACGGGCTTCTTTGGCCACATCGGCTTCGAAGTTGAGGACATAGATGCATGGATCAAACGGTTGGAGGCGGAAGGCGTCCAATTCACTCTTCGCTTTCGAGACGTCAAATTTGAGAACGAAAAGATGGCCGTGAAAGTGTCCTTCTTCCTCGATCCCAGTGGCATTCCCCTCGAATTAGTCGAGTGGCGAAATCTTTAGACCCCCTGAGGCACTGATCGGTTGTCCGAACTCCCAGCGAACAGACTAGGCTTGAGCATGATCTACGGAGTCCACTCCCTACTTAGGACTCTTTTATCATTCAAGAAAAACTGGGAGCATTAAATCCTCTTTCTTCTTGCCATAAATCGTTTAGCTAACTAGCTACAGGCTCAATACTCAACTAATGTGGTTTTCGCTTCTGCTAAAGTATGCGCTGGACTCAACTTTATCGTACGAATGAAAACATTTCACGACGACAAGGAATGTTTATTTATGGTAGCTCCCAATTCGTTTGAAGGGTTTTTTATGAAGCATGTTGAAGGTAGTTGCGGAAAAATGGTCTTCGTCAAACTCTCTCGAGGCGAAGATTTAGTTAGGTCAATCCAGGCGGTTGCTGACGCGAGGAATATTTCGGCTGGAGCCTTTTTCGCCATAGGGACCTTATCCCAGGCCTCCTTCTACTTTTACCGTCCTAAGCCCAGTCCAGTAACTATAAAGAAGCCTTTAGAGATCGTTGCTTTCAGTGGAAGCATCTCACTACGGGGAAATGAGACAAGAGTACACGGCCATATCGATGTGACCGACTCTGATTTCCGCTCCCAAGGCGGACACCTTCTGGAGGGAAGTATCGTCGACGCCATGGCCTTCGTTGTGATCTTCGAGTTGGTAGGTGCTGACATCTCCGAACTGAGCCTGTAGTACTCAACGTACTCCTTGGCTTACCATACCCTTCTTCCCCTTTTTCATTCATGAATACCCCACGTTCTATTTTCTACGTATGTCCGTTCTTCGAAGTCTTGTAGACGCTTCAAAACGCTTCAGAAACCTTCTACCCCTTCAACATGAACCCTAAAACTGAAACAACTCAAAATCCACAGCCTCAACAGCTTTCCGGCGTCTTACCTCTTGGCTGCCCCTCATGCAAAGGAATGCATAGGACGCCGACTTAGAAAACGTTTGAGCCTATCATCTAACAACATCCGAATCAGTGACATTGAAAAAAGTTTAACCTCCGCCTTAAAAGATTTAACCAAAACAATCGTCAGGGGTTTCAAAACCCACCGCTTATCGCGCATACACAAATTTTTTGGTTCAAAAATACATTTCTCTCATTCTTGGTCTTCATATAACAAGCGCTCTTTGAAAGCAAAAAGGCTTCGACAGAGATGACAGCCGAGTGATTCGCTTTTCCGAACGCTACGCTTTCCCGATTTACTATTCACGCCTAGTAACGGTCGTCTGTCCCTACAGATCTTTTAGTTCTGAGGAAACGAGAGTTTATTTGAATTTGTCGGAATATGGGTCCCATCCAGATGTACGGAGATCTTCGTTGAACCCGTTTAATTGGTCCATGTCGTCCCTCGTAATATTGAAGTCAAACACCTGCGCGTTCTCGATGATTCGTTCCTTATGTACGGATTTTGGAATCACGATCGCTTTCTGCTGTAGGCTCCAGCGAATCAGTATCTGGGCGGGTGATCGACCATACTTGGCCGCGATTGTTACCAGTTTGGGGTCATTTAGTTTTACTGTACTTGTCAAGGGACTCCACGCCTCGATTTTGATGCTTTTTCCTTTGCAGTATTCTTGGAGCTCTTTTTGATAGAGGTAGGGCGTGAATTCAATTTGGTTGACCGAGGGAACGACCTCCGTTTCCGCCAAAAGCTCCTCGATGTGTCGAATTGTAAAATTGCTCACACCGATCGCGTGTGCCTTTCCCTCCGCCAGAATTTTCTCCATTGCTTTCCACGTTTCAACCCGGCGTCCAGACACGGGCCAATGGACGAGATAGAGATCCACAAAGTCCACTCCCAAATTCTTGAGGCTTCGATCGATGGCTGCAAGCGTGTTATCGTAGCCATGATCGTCGTTCCACAGCTTGGTGGTGATAAAGACTTCGTCTCGGGGTAAGCCGCTTCGTTTGACCCCGATTCCCACATCCCGTTCATTTCCATACGCTTTCGCCGTATCAATGTGTCGGTACCCCGCTTCCAACGCCCATACAATCGCGTTTTGAACTGACTCGCCAGTAGCACGGAGAGTACCAAGGCCCAGGACGGGTATTTCAACTCCGTTATTCAAATCAATTTTCGATTCTAAATCAAGCTTCATTTACAAAGACCTCCATAACTTGCTAGCTTGCTAACCATTAAAACGTTTAGGACGATGATATCAAAGCACCTCTAGATTTCACTCGAACAGTCTTCCCTTCGGAACATAATGTTGCTTTAATTAGGTAACGCAAGTTAAAGGCGGTTCTCCTTCCCTCGCTCGATGAATGACCTGACCCAAACGTTTGAGGGTCGTCGATAATAGTTGAGAATACTTTAAATCTTTGGAGGATGCAACAACAACGCTTATTCATTGGAGGGGAGATGACGGTGTTTGGCTAGTGTTTGGAGCAGTGCCTCGCGGATCCTTCGGGGTAACCTGGGTGTTCTGATTCTTTCTTCCGGTATCTGGAACGTGGCGAGTGGTTTAGCCAATCCCTACTTCTCGCTCTACGTCTTAGCTTTGGGCGGTTCATATTTTGAGGTCGGCTTGACAAGTGCCATCGGCAACCTCTTCATGATACTTCCCCTCATTTTCGCGGGGTCCTTGACCGACATCATCGGACGGAAAAAACTCGTCGTCTATTTAGGATTTCTCCTTTCCTTTGTTTACATAATCTTCTCGCAAGCGCCAAGCTGGGAATTCCTCCTTCTAGGTCAATCCTTGAATAACCTCATTTCAGGCTTCAGAAGCCCTGCCTTCTCGTCCCTCGTCGCCGATTCTACGGATCCTGACGACCGCGTCTTAGCCATCGCCCTTCAGCAGAGGGTTCCACAAGCCATGAGGCTGATCTCGCCTATTCTCGGAGGCTACTTCATTGATCAACTTGGCATCCTACCCGCCATGCGATGGTTCTACATCATCACGTTCTTTGCTTGCATAGCAACCCACCTTCTTCGACATAAGTATCTTAAGGAGACTTTTACCCCCGAGGACCGTGACCTTATTGATGGGTTGAAGTCAACGCTGACCGAAATTAAGGAGCTTTCGTCAAGGGTGTCACGGCAAGCCCTCTTTCTCATAGGCATCAATGCCGTCCTTCATTTGGCTCTCATGACCTCCAGTTCGTATTGGGTGATCTACGCCACCGACGACGTGGTAGGTTTAACCGCCTCCGAGTGGGGCCTCATCACAATTGTTCAGGACATCGTCATAATCGTGTTCACCATCGTTTTCAGCTTAGCTGCAGACAAGTATGGCAAATTCCGCTTCGTATTAGCGTCTTTACTCTTGACGCCCATAACCATTGCTCTGTTTCCCTTTAGCAGTACCTTCACCGAGATCCTCTTACTACGCGCGGCCTTCAGCCTCTTTATCAGTATGAGAACCGCTGCATTCTCTGCCATGTTCATCGACTACTCGCCGCAAGCGTTTCGAGGCAGATTAAACGCCTTCCAAAGCTTTGCCTCACGACCCATGGTCATAGCGGGAAGCCTTCTCGGAGGCTACTTCTACCAAAATCTTTCGAAGACCGCGCCCTTCTTCATCACTGCCGCAGTCATGGGTTCAGTGGGAACAGCCTTCTTTCTCTTAATCAAAGAACCGAAAATCAAGGAATGACCCAGCGATATCTACGTCGACCTACGCGCCATAGACCACAGAGCACTATCTGGAGCTAGCTAGCAGCTGTGTATACTGCTCCTACTCCTGTTTTTTTTAGACTGTTAAAACCGATGAGGTTTCCTTGGATAGGGTTGAAATGGTGTCCTTGGTTCCATACTTACCCAGTCTGTTTCTTCATCCAGTCGTGATAAGGAGCGTAATAGATCAAAGGTAATCCAACGCGAGACCTCAGGATGATGTTTGTACTCCCATAACCCATAGGGGCCCTGTAGTTCCTTTACAAATTTAATGTTATCTGCGACACGTCTGTCCTCTAAACTCGCACCAATTCGCCACGATAAATCCAATATCTGCGCAACATCATACCGTCTGAAATATGTGAAGCTTCCCCTAGAGCGCTCAGCCCCAATAATTCGTGCGACTTCGAATCCTAGGGTATTCGCCTGTCGTTGCTCATGAGCTAATAATAGATCCAATCCACGTCGTGCTGCCTGACTCGTCCGCTGTTTAGGATGCAACGCCAACGCACTTACTGCTGCTGTTGTATTGGTTCGACACCCATATTTCGTGTGCGCCAGACGACGATATCCAGCTGCAAAAATGTATTTCTCGCGATGCCTTCCAGAAGGCCACCCGCCCTGTGGCAATTGTTCTTCAAGGAGCCAGTCATAGGCACGTTCGGCACGGGGATCAGTGGAGTAACCCGCCCAGGCCAACCCCAGGAGTGGTAATGCTGTTTGAAGAGGAATCATATGATATTTGATATCGGATAGTTGAGCAGTGTCACGAACTTCTTCCTGCATACTTAATGGCCACGAGCCATCATCTTGTTGATGTGCAAAGATAAACTCAGCACCTCTTTTAACTGCAGAGTGTTCACGGCCAAGCCCAGCATAACCTAAGCCCATAAGAGCTTGGGCCGTTAACCGGATTTCTCCGACAATAGCATCACCGCCTTCTCTTCCCCGCCACGAGCCCTCCTCATTTTGTAACGCTAAGAAACTCAAAATTAATGGGTCCTCTTCTTGAAGTTTCTTGAGTTCACAGACTTCCTCATCATCCTCGGGACGGTTTAGGAGATCACGTAGCACCAAAATCCGCAGACTTGGTGAGGGGTCAGCCAATAACAATGGCACCCACGTCATGTTCTCATCTCCAGCACTTCTCGGAGATATGGGGCAGTAGGCGTATCCATTTTCGCCACGTCTTCAGGCGTTCCCTCTGCAATGACCAGTCCACCATCTGGTCCGCCACCTGGTCCGAGTTCAATAAGCCAATCACAATGAGCTAATAAGTGGGGATGATGCTCTACCACGATAACAGTATTTCCAGTATTAACCAATTGGTTCAAGACAGTTATTAGCTGAGCCACATCCTCCATATGAAGACCCACTGTGGGCTCATCCAAGATGTATAGCGTCTGATTTTCTGTCTTCTTACACAACTCTTTCGCTATTTTTAACCGCTGTACTTCTCCCCCCGACAAAGAGTATGCCGGTTGATCCCACACTAAATACCCCAAACCCACTTGTCGGACAACATTTAGGGGTTTTGCGAGCTTCTCTTCATCTTTGAAAAGCTCATGCACTTCATCTAAAGTCATGGCATTAATCTCGGGTAAGGCCACACCATTGAAGCGAATCTCCCAGGCCTCTGGTCGATAACCAGTACCCTTGCAGGTTTCGCATTCCGTGTACTCATCGGGTAAAAAGCCCATGTCAATGCGGATTCGACCCCTTCCCTTGCAGGCTGAGCAGCGTTTACTTAATGCCTGTTTATCTAACCCGAGGGCTTGAGCGTCATCACAGTCCGCATAAATCTTTTGTACATGCTTTGTTAGACCGAGAAAACCCGCTGGACTTCGAATTCCTCTTCGGGACTGGTCTACGATGAAAGCACGTTTTGGGGGGTTTTCGATAGAATCGTGTTCACCAGGCTCGAGAGGTTCTCGTGCGAACGATGAAGAGTATGATTTCTTCACCAGTGCTCGACCCAGAGTATCAATTATTAACGTACTTTTCCCTGAGCCAGAAACGCCACAGACTCCTGTGAATGTTCCCAACGGCAGCTGGGCCTCCTTCACGCGGAGATTGTGAGCCCGTGCACCCTTAATTTCGATCCAACCCCGCGGTTTACGTCTTTGATTTAGCCAAATCCCATCTTTGAGGTCTTTATATTCGGGAGTTAACCTTAGTGTGTCGTCTTTAAGCCATTTACCTGTAACGGAGTTTGCCTTGACGATTTGGTCTGGTGTCCCTTCGGCGACAATCTCTCCTCCTAAAGCACCTGCTCCAGGTCCCAGGTCAATCACATGATCAGCAGCTCGAATGAGCAGTAAGTCGTGTTCTACAATAATCACCGTGTTCCCTTCATCCCGAAGCTCCTTCAAGGCGTCGCGAAGGGCTTCCAACTCGGAGGGATGCATTCCTCGTGAGGGCTCATCAGCCAATATTGTTAGCGAAGTCAATCCACTACCTAATAGGCTTGCTAATTGAATTCGTTGGGCTTCACCAGCCGATAAGGTTCCTGTGGGACGATTTAGGTTTAAATATCCTAACCCAACTTGACCTAAGAATCGCAGTCGTCTAAGGGAAGTGTAGAGGCTAGTTTCGAGATAAGGGCTTTCTGCTGGTAGTGGAGGAATTACTTTCAACAGTTCCTCTAACTCTGTTAAGGGCATTTCACATAACTCATATATGTTACGTCCTTGGAGTGTGACTGCAAGAAATTCGGGAAGCAGTCCCTTCCCCTTACATTCTGGGCAAACCACGGTCTTAGTATACGTTCCGTGGATATCCCCTTCCCACAACCAACTATTTTTCCCAAAGAATCCCCGCCACCTCCTCTTCTGGGTCCTTAATTGTCCCTTCATAGGTCCCGTTGATTTACTCTGATAGGTAATCACGTAGGTTTCATCATCACCAAATAGAAAGGCGTTCTGAGCCTTTTTTGACATCTCATTCCAAGGTGTCTTGAACGAATCGAAACCATATCGTTGGCCAAGTGCTGGAATTAAAGGCTGATCCTTACAAAGATAGGTTTTGGGCCAATATCCTGGTGACCACATGGCTCCGTTACACAATGGCTTTTCAGGGTGAATGATAAGTTTGTCAGGTTGCGGCGATTGAATGGTTCCAATCCCACTGCATCTACCACATGAACTAGCAAA
>DAOVBJ010000194.1 GCA_030670615.1 Candidatus Bathyarchaeota archaeon
AACAGGTAAACGCCTCCAGCTTGTGGAGGTCGCTGATCCTTAACGCTTTTTCAATCTGCCACGCCGCGAAGTTGGAGCACCCAAGATAATGGATTTTTCCTTGGTGGACGAGGTCGGTGAGCGCGGACAGGGTCTCACGTACTGGTGTGGTGGAATCGAATCGATGCACTTGATACAAGTCAATGTAGTCCGTACCCAAACGGTTCAAGCTGTCCTCGACCGCCTTGAAGATGTGTTTTCGACTCAACCCCATATCGTTGGGGCCCGACCCCATTCGATTGTAAACCTTCGTGGCGAGGACGATGTCATCACGCATGCCCTCGATGGCTTTCCCGACAATCGTTTCCGATCGTCCCGCCACGTACGCGTCGGCTGTGTCAATGAAGTTTATGCCGAGATCGACGGCCCGTCGAATGATTTTAATGGATGCATCTTCTTCAACCTGTCGCCCATAAATCATGGTTCCCAAACAGAGCTCTGAAACCTTCACACCTGCTCTTCCTAATCGTTTATACTTCATACCCATCAACCTATGACATTGGAGATGTCTCTAAAAAGGCTACTGAAGGGGTAACGGACTCCTTGATTAGCGAGTCAAAGCATAAGGTGTCGCGTTCCTCATCGTGGCATTGAGGGCATGGGGAAGACGTGTCTGAGCGATACGAAACCGTGTCGACACGAACTCCTAGAATAAAGGACTGGCGGTTGAGTGATTACCTCCTTTAAACACAGGAGTTAGTTAGCTATAGGTTAGCGACTCAACCGACTACATCCCTGGAAGCCCCTGTAAATTTCTTCTTCAGTCTTCATCTTTAAATTCAATGGACCTCAAGCATCTACCGTGACAGGTACCTTGGAAAGACTAGCGATCGGCGAGGCCATTCTGGAGCTTATGAGGGGAGACATTACGAAGCAGGATACCGATGCGATCGTGAACGCAGCCAATGCGCGGTTAGCCCCTGGAGGCGGTGTGGCTGGCGCCATCCATAGAGTCGCTGGACCAGGCCTGTGGGAGGAGTGTAAGACGCTGGGTGGCTGCAGAACGGGAGAAGCGAAGCTGACCTCTGGACACGCTTTGAGGGCTACATATGTCATTCACACGGTTGGCCCGGTCTACAGCGGAACTTCTCAGGACGCGGAGGATCTGCGGGCGTGTTACCGCAACAGCCTCAGACTAGCGGATGAAAATGGTGTACGCAGCGTCTCCTTTCCAGCGATCAGTACAGGCGCCTTCGGATACCCCCTTGAAGAGGCTGCGCAGATCTCGTTGGCGACCGTAACCGAGTACATAAGGGAGGAGACGGGTCTGAAGCTCGTGAGATTCGTTCTGTACTCGCAGTCAGCCTATGATGCGTATCAAAGTGTTTTGACCTCTTTGAGGTGAAGTCAGGCAGCGTCGCCGCATTCGACGTTATGAGGGCAGAGAAGAACAGGAATAGGGGCCGAGCTAACGGGTTCATGGATTCCTCTGAGTTGTTGTGTTCCATTTCACGCGATTCCACTGGACATTTAACTCAGAATTTAAGTGAACATTCTTTTTCGAATGTCTTGTCGTGGTTCCAGTGCTTCGCTGTGTATGGTTCTAAGTCACGCGGGTTCTGCGGAAGAATTATATTTCTTGAAGAAAACTATAGGGTGGGGATCGATGTGGACACGTTGAAAGCCAGTTACGATGCATTGATGGAGAAGGCCAAAGCAGTGACGATTCTGCAATCGACGGAGGCCATTATGAATTGGGATATGGAGACAAAGATGCCGCGGAAGGGGATTAACCTGCGAAGTGAGCAGTTGGCGATGCTTAGTGGAATAGAGCACAGGATGTCGACGGATCGCCAAATCGGAGACCTGCTGGAGAAAATTGTTGTTCATCCTGATTATGCGACTCTTGATGCGATCCGACGAAGAAACATGTACTTAATCAGAAAACGATATGATGAGCAGACAAAGCTTCCAGAAAAACTTGTTATTGAGACCGCGAAGCAACGAGCTATAACCATCGAAACGTGGAAAAAGGCGAAAGCCGCCCAGGACTTCGCTCTGTACAAGCCAGAGCTCGTTCGTCTTCTTGATCTGCGTAAGCAGGCAGCGGAGCTCTTGATGGAGGTTAAGGAGTCCCCGACGCCATATGATGCCCTCATCGACATCTATGAGCCAAATATAACGTCGAAAACGATCGCCACCATCTTCAACCGCTTGAAGACCGGCTTGATCGCGATCATAGAGAAGTGTCAAACCTCGAAGATGCAACCCGACACCTCCTTCCTCCGGCGTCTGGTACCTATCGCGATTCAACGTAATATTTCAAAGTCCCTCGCCTCGTTTATCGGGTACGATGTGGAGTCCGAACGAGCGGGGGGACGAATCGACGAGACCGAGCACCCCTTCTCCACAGGCTACTATGATGACGTACGGATTACGACCCACTACTATGAAAACAAGCTGACCTCCTCCCTTTTTTCCGTACTACATGAAAGCGGCCACGCCATCTACCAGCAGAATCTGAACCCCGACTGGATGTACCAGCCCATTGGGTCTGACTGCTCTTTGGGAGTCCACGAATCCCAATCCCGATTCGTGGAAAATGTTATCGGACGATCCCGCGACTTCTGGTCCTACTTCCTCCCGAGGCTGAAAAGGGCCACAGGCACAGTCTTCTCGGACGTTGATTTGGACGCGTTTGTCTTCGCCATCAACCAGGTCACGCCGTCAAAGATACGCGTGGAGGCGGACGAGGTCACGTACTGTCTTCACATAATCATCCGATTTGAAATCGAAGACGCCTTGATGCGGGACAAGATCGCCGTGACCGATCTTCCTGAAGTCTGGAATCAAAAGTACCGAGACTACCTGGGTGTCGAGGTCGAAAATGACTCCGAAGGAGTCATGCAGGATAC
>DAOVBJ010000114.1 GCA_030670615.1 Candidatus Bathyarchaeota archaeon
TTTTGCGCCCTGACTGACATTGGTCTTCCACCCTTCCCCAATTCTATGCATGGCAGCGACCACCCGATCCCCTCTCACAAAGGCCCGAATATCCCGCATTCCATGGGGGATAAACTCTTGAACGTAGAGGACGTGATGGACGAAGGCTAAAGACCGAAAAATCCTGTATGCGATCTCAGCGTCTGAAACGCGAGTGATGCCCACCCCGCGAGAGCCAAAAATAGGCTTCACCACAACATCGCCTCCAAGTTCATAAAAGGCTTTCAAAGCCTTCTTAGGGTCTTCTGTAACGATGGTTCTCGGCACGGGAAGACCGTTCTCCGCTAACAGAGAAAGCGCATAATACTTGTCAACAGCCTTCTCAATGGCAGAAGGAGAATTTACGATTGGTACTCCCCCTCGCTCCATCCTTTGGAGAAGATCCAGGCGGAAGATTATTTCGTCGAGAGAACCCCGACCAATCGGTCTGACGATGATGGCTCGTAAAGCGTCTAAAGCATCCAAATCAGCATCAATAGTGACGCTGGGTCCGCAAGAGATTCGTGCAGCAAGATCGGAAAATCGAAAACAAACGGGTTCAAGACCTCGGCTCTTAATGGCGTTAACCAACTGGGTTGAACACCACGCTTTCGAGTTTCTTGTGAGAAGCCCTATCTTCATTGTTTATGCAGCCAAGTAGTCAATAGCTTAATAAAGACAAGCAATGGATTACTTTAAGAACTTTAGGTATGCATAGCCTAATAGAAGCCTTAGTTGGAGGAGAACCTTGTGCTTGACCCCCTCTTCAAGCCATCGTCGATTGCCGTAATCGGCGCTTCGAGGACGCCGGGCAAAGTAGGTCACGAAGTTCTACGAAACATCGTCAACAGCGGCTTCAAAGGACGAATCTATCCAATTAACCCCAAAGCCAGCGAAATCCTTGGTCTCAAGTGTTATCCAAGCGTTCTCGATGTTGACGGAAACATCGATCTCTGCGTCATAGCTGTCCCTGCAGAAATCGTGCCACGGATAATTGAAGGGATTGGAGAGAAAAAGGTTAAGATTCTTATAATCCTTTCATCGGGATTCAAAGAAAGCGGTCTCGAAGGAGCGAAGAGAGAAGACACCGTAATGAACGTATGTAGAAAACATAACATACGTGTTCTCGGCCCAAACTGCTTAGGAATAATCGACACTTACACTCCATTAAATGCTTCCTTCGCACCCACACTTCCCAAAAAGGGCAACATTGCGTTCATATCGCAGAGTGGCGCTCTGGGCACGGCCTTGTTGGACTGGGCGATAGAGGAAGGGATAGGCTTTAACAAAATAGTGAGCTTGGGAAATAAGGCGGACATCAATGAAACCGAGTTGATACAAGAGTTAATGGACGATGACTCCACGAAAGTCATCATCCTCTATCTTGAAGGAGTAGAAAATGGGCGACAATTCGTGAGAGTTGCTCGAGAAGCCACGCAGAAGAAACCGTTAATCATTCTAAAATCGGGGATTACGAGTGCGGGAGCCAGAGCTGTGTCGTCTCACACAGGAACCTTGGCTGGCAGCGATTTAGCATACACCGTTGCCTTTGAATACGCGGGCGTAATAAGAGTTACCACTACCGAAGAACTCTTCAATCTAGCTGAAGCCTTCTCAACCCAGCCTATTCCACAGGGACCGAACGTAGCCATCATCACAAACGCTGGTGGCCCAGGGATCTTGGCAACCGACGCATGTGAGAAATACGGTCTGAAAATCGCTCCCATCACGGCATCCATCGTTGAAGAACTCCGTAAAAAGCTACCCTCTGCAGCTAGCTTTTTCAATCCAATAGATCTTCTTGGCGATGCCTCAGCGGAACGATACAGGTTTGCAATAGACACTGTTTTACAGAGTCAAGACGTTCATAACGCCCTCATAATTTTGACCCCACAAGCCATGACCAACTCGAGAGAAACGGCTGAGACGATTATTGAGTTGAAAAGGAAATTTCCAGAAAAACCTGTTGTGACCTCGTTCCTAGGAGGAAAAAGGGTAGAGATAGCCATTGAAACCCTTGAGGGGGGAAAGACACCTAACTACGCGTTTCCTGAAAAAGCGGTTCAGGCTTTGTCATCACTGTACCGATACAAAGAATACAAGTTTTCACCGCCTCAGAGAGATATAGTCCAATTTGAGGTGGACCGTGAAAGGGTTAAAATCCTTCTGAAAAAAGTTGCAGATGATGGCAGGGCGACTTTGAAGGCCTTCGAGGCCATGGAGATAATAAACACGTATGGAATATCTACGCCTCCCTTACAGTTCGCTGCAACAGCTGAAGAAGCTGTTACAAAGGCAGAGCAGATGGGGTATCCCGTTGTTATGAAGATAGAATCACCGCAAATACTGCATAAAACCGACATCGGTGGCGTAAAGCTTGATGTCACATCTTCTGACGAGGTCAGAACCAGCTTCTACGAACTCGTTGGAAGGGCACACATATTCAACCCAAGGGCTACGATATTAGGTGTTAACGTTCAAAAGATGATTCCCTCTGGGAGAGAGATGATTATTGGAATGAATCGTGACCTCACCTTTGGGCCCATGCTCATGTTTGGTCTTGGAGGTATATACGTCAACTTCCTAAAAGATGTGTCCTTTAGGCTTTCGCCCTTAAGCGAAGAAGATGCCTGGGAAATGATTGAGGAGACAAAGGCTTATACGCTACTACGTGGTATTAGGGGAGAGCCGAGTTCAGATATCGACTCCGTTGTGGATGTGATGTTGCGCGTCTCACAATTGGTGACAGACTTCACTCAAATCAATGAGATGGACATTAATCCTCTTTTTGTTTATGAAAAGGGTGGGGGCTGTTTGGCGTTAGACGTTAAAATGACGATTAAACCAGAATGAGGTGGAAATGTTGACGATACCGAGCTTATTTGTTTGCTCAATAGAAGGTTTTTCTGGTAAAAGCATGTTCTGTCTGGGTCTCGCATTAACACTCAGGGAAAACGGCCTTAAAGTAGGCTACTTTAAACCCGTTGGCTGGGAAATGGTAAGAGACTCGGATGGAAGAAAGGTAGATGAAGACGCCCAACTTATGAAAGAGGTGTTAAATATAAAGGCTCCCCTCGAGGTGATCTCACCAATCATTCTCGGAACGAGATTCCTCGAAGAAACTTCGAAGATTGATCCCAAGACATGCGAAAAAAGGGTTCTTCAAGCCTATGAGAAAGCATCAGATGGAATGGATGTAATAATTATTGAAGGCCCCCACACCTTTGGAGTGGGAGCATCAATCGGCGTGGAATGCCTGTCCTTGACCAAGAAGTGGGATTCACGCATCGTTTTAGTATCAACAATGGGAGATGACACGGTAGTAGATAGAATCATACTAAAAAAGAAGTTTATAGATACTGTTAACGGGGACTTCCTTGGAGCCGTCTTGAATTGTATTCCAAAGACGTCCATTGAACGTGTTAAAGGATTTGCGTTACCAATTCTGAGGAAGCATGGTATCGACGTCTTGGGAGTGATACCGGATAAGGTCTCATTGAGGGCTCCAACGGTAGGAGAGATCTGTAAAAACATAGCCTGCACCGTTCTGACCTGCAAAGATCGGATGGATCTTTTAGTAGAAGACTTACTCGTCGGAGCCATGACCCCGGAAAGCGCCTTATCGTATTTCAGAAAGTCGTTGAGGAAAGCAGTTATCACGGGGGGAGATAGAGTAGGCGTTCAATTAGCCGCCCTTCAAACAGATACCTCCGTCCTGATCTTAACAGGTAATATTTATCCAGATGTAAGGATTTTAGCGAGAGCCGAACAAGTAGGAGTCCCCGTACTTCTCGTGCCTCACGATACATATACAACCGTGAAAGAAATTGCTAACCTTTCAGGCAGGATTAAACCAAGGGAAACCAAGAAAATAGAACTAGCTAAAAACCTAGTTAAAGAGTACGTGGACTGGAAATCGATTTTGAGTGCTCTGATGAAGCACGAGAAAGCCTAATCTAAACCTTGCTGGCCTCGTAACGACACACTATTAGTTGGTGTATGTTATTAAGAACGTTTCTGGTAAACTAAACATAACAATACCTCAGCGTTTATCCAGAATGTCGCCCGCGGAAAAGATGGAATGAAACTCAGGTTCCGAGGCGAGGATAGGAAAATTTAAGCGTGCTAAAGACGAACTGGTAGATAGAACCTTTTTATTTAGCTAATTAGCCTTTCCGGCACAGTGGTAAAGACGAAGATGGGATGCGATTCGTGTCACGAGGATCGATATTAGTTAAAAAATTTTATGAGCGTGACCAAGAGGCCGTTGCAAAAGAGTTGCTCGGTAAGCGGTTGATCCGAAGATTGGATGCGCATATCTTGGAGGGATTGATCGTGG
>DAOVBJ010000030.1 GCA_030670615.1 Candidatus Bathyarchaeota archaeon
AGCTGCTGAGGGCTCGCCCATATTTCTTGTAGGCGACGTAACGAATCTTACGGGAGTTGAGGGGCCATTTGATCTGGTGGTGGATAATGGCTGTCTCCACAGCCTTATGTTTAATGATGATGCCCGTGAAGCTTATGTGCGTACGGTGTTGAGCCTGACGCACTCTGGTACCCATTATTTCCTACGCTGTTTCGTCAAGGACCCTCAGAAACGTTTCAGCTTTGGTTTTATGAAACACGACGAGGTGGAGCGTCGCTTCGGCAATGAATTCAACATTGAAAATCTTGAGCCACTGCCTCCTGGGCTGACCTCAATGGATGCCGTTTATCTGCTGAAGCGGAAATGGAATGAGTCTAAAAGAACACAAAAGGATGCAATATCATGAGACATGCGGTAGCTAGCTGGCAAATATGTTATTTAAGAGCTTGCTTGCTAGCTATTGTGGAGACGTTATCTCATGATCTATAACGTAGCCCGACTCAGAAAGGTAAAGACTAAAAGAATATCGTCTTATGACGTAACAGGACGCAATCAAGATGCCTGGATTATCGGTTCAGGTGAAACGAAGGTCCTGGCTGATATTAAAGGTCCTGGAGTGATCACTCACATCTGGATGACTCAACGGGATCATTACAGAGATGTCTTGTTGAAGATAACTTGGGATGATGCTGAACATCCTAGTGTGTTTTGTCCTTTAGGCGATTTTTTTGGTCTTGGGCATGGAATTGTAAATTCATACCAATCTTTCCTCTTTTCAGCATCAACTAGAAACAACAATGAGTTTAACGCTGGTTGCGCTTTAAACTGCTATGCTCCGATGCCGTTTAGAAAACGTGCGCGAATAGAGTTAATCAACCAGTCGAAGGACAAGTTTCATCGTCAATATTTTTACGTTGACTACGAAACATATGATTCTGAAGCTGAGTTGGAAGGTCTGGGATATTTCCACTCTGAATTCCATCGTGAAAACCCCTTTGGCGGATGGGGCCATGAAATTCGAGTGAATTCTCCTGAAGCAAATATAGTAAACAGGGAACGAAGTGCCTGGGAAAATAACTACGTTATCCTTGAAACTAAAGGCCGAGGACAATACATAGGGTGTAACCTAAGCATCACAAACTTTCAAGGAACATGGTGGGGCGAGGGCGATGACATGATTTGGGTAGACGGATACAAGTGGCCGCCTGACTTACACGGCACAGGAAGTGAAGACTACTTTAATCAGGCATGGCGAATGCAGAAGAACGCGTTCCTCCGCAACGGGTCATCGATTCATCTACAGGATACAGGCGGCTATCAAACAAGCTACGTGTTTCACATTGAAAACCCAGTCCACTTTGAAAAAGAAATCAAAGCGACCATCGAACATGGACACGGAAACCACCTATGCAATGAGGTGAGTAGCGTAGCCTATTGGTATGCTGAAAAACCCAGTCGCGTTCAGGAGCCTCCGCCATTAGAAAAAAGGCTGCCAGTTAAGCGGGATGAGATCAACCACAAATGGATCCACGACAAAGAGCGACAAACAACAACAAAAAAGATCAAGCCAAATGAAGAAATGCTAGAAATGAAGAAAAGATAGAGAGAAGCTCATCCATAACGATGAATGATTAGTTAATAAAAGAAAGCTAGCTAGCTCCAGAGATCTCTTTCACTAGCTTGAAAAACCCTTTTTTTCGAGGGGTGCTTAATCCCCAGTTGACAGGAATATTCTGGTACCCATCTCGATAGTTCCCAATAGCTGGATTGCTGTGAGTGTTAGACGTAGTTTCTCCACCATTATCAAAATACCCCCATCCACTATACACTGAAATAGCGGCTTTAAAGTGGTTAACGGGGTTCTCAAACTCGTAATGGTCATCCTCATCATAGAGAATCGGCATAGGTCTGTAGCTTGAAAGGCCACGGATGCGTTTCACCCACTCAACAACGCCTTGAGCGTCAAGCCCGTTGCCATGAAGCAATACCATATCCGAGGCTGCAACAACGCGTTCCCCAGGCACATTCGTGCGATTTCTTCCTGAAGCATAGCTCGTACCCACGAGAAGCCGTCGACCATTATGGGTTACCGCCTTCGCCAGCTCGATAAGCTCATGAACTCGGTGGGGCTGTAATATTTCATGTTCATATCGTTTAACGTTACACTCATTATTGATCTCGATGAGAACATTAGTAAAGCCCTTTTCAAGGACCCACTGACACGTATTTTTCACCGCCGTCTTCACTGCTTCTTCATCGGTGAGCCGATCATCCTGGCCAAAATAGAATAAGACGAGAATGATGATCATCCCTAACGCGTTTGCTTGCTCAATAACCATTTTCAATCGCTCCATGAAGGCTGGTTTAAGGCTTCCATCTGCACGGAAAGCGGTGTTCAGCCAGGGTTGAGCCCGATCATAATCTATCGCACCCTTATACACTTCCTCCTCCGTAGCATTCACGCCTCGCTGTTTAAGCAAAGCCATCAACTTTTTACGGGGCGCAGAATACGCCAGAGGACTCCCTCCTTGTAAGCCAATCGTTAAGGTGTTTAATCCAAAGGAATGATATACGGGCATGTGTGTCACGAGTTCCCGGGTATTTCTCATAGGATCCCAAACCCCGGTATCGGGATACTTCCACAGCTCGCTAGTATAGGGATTCTCATCATCAAAAATACCGTTAATCATCCGACTCACCAAGAGGAGGCCTTCGATCTTATAACCTTGGTAGTGCCGTCCTTCATAGATGGGTTTTCCATTGATATAAAACGAGTCTCCCCGTATGGCTACTTCGGTCTTCAACGTCCTTTAACTCCCATGGAAGCTTATTCAGCTTTCAGACTATAAGTTATATAAAAATTAGCTAGCTAATTTGATGGTTTTGAGGCGATGTCTAGGGCATTTATTGGTACATTTGAAATTGCTTTGTTGTTAGTATTACAAAACTGATTGATCTTAGTTAATATCTAATGAAATCGTTGGAATCGGTTGTGTATTTACATCATTCAGTTCTTGTAACATCGTATATCTTCTGTGAGATCTTCCACTGGTCATTATGTTTGACTAAGTTTAGGTAGTCAGTGCCATATAGGGTTTTATCACCTATTTTCAATTTGAAGTCAAGTCGAACGTTGGCTACACCGCCTACGTAGCTTGTAGTGATTCCAAGGGGTATTTCTTCGGAGTCCGAGCCAGATTCATGTCTTTCCTTAACCCTGTCGGCGAAAACCTTTATTGGTGTGGCCTTCTTGTCAAGGTCCCTCTCACCCGCGTATATTACAACGGCATCCAGGTAGAACGCCCTTTTGAAGAACTTGTAATTGCCCGTTTTTATGGCTTGTAGATAAGCGTCTACGGCTTCCCTGATTCCTTGTAGTTCCATCCGACTCAATATTATTTCCCCTTTCAAACATTTTACAGCATTATGCTTCGTAAATAAATGTCTTTTGCAGTGGTTTAGGGCTCTCTCTACTGTTTTGGGTTTACGACGCCTTCTCTCTTGTTAAGTGGGTCTCACAGATCACGTCGAGGAAAGCAGGCTTCCCATCCACCGTCACTACTTTCCAGGCTTTAGATAACATGGACTTGAGCTTTCCCGGGTCCTCAACCGTTGCAGCCCAAACTCCGTTTGCTCGGGCTATGTCCTCAAATTTAATCTCTGGGTTTCTGATCCAGACGCCGGCTGGATAGTTATGCTTAAGGGACCATCTTCTGTATCTCCCCAAGCCGCGGGTTATTGCTCCATAAGCCCGGTCATTAAGGTTTATGAAGAGCACAGGGATGTTGTAATGACTTGCAGTCCAGAGAACCGCTCCCGCCGCACCGTAATAGAAGGATCCGTCCTGCAGAAGACTGATGACGGGGCTTTCAGGTCTAGCTAGCTTTGCCCCAAGGGCTCCACCGATGCCGTATCCCATGTGCCCAGAGGAGGCGCCGAATCGTGTTCTAGGCAATGTGAATTCAAGAGTCTTCATAAGTTGATATCCATAGCCTCCACATCGACCACAGATGATGGCGTCATCTGTTTTAACCTCGCTTAATACCTGGCCAAGCCATATCGTGTCTATCGGCTTCTTATTCTTAGCCTTTTCAGCCTCCTCCCTCCACGTCTTCTTCAACCTATCATGCTCCGCCGTGAACCTCTCGTACCTATCATGGACTCGGGACTTGGCATCAAGGTCTGCTTCAAGCATCTTTGATACTGCTGCTGTGATCTGGGGTATCACAATCTTAGAGCATCCATGGATTCTATAGTCAGCTGGAACGTCCATTGGCTTGAAGTTTCCGCCCCAGTCGAGAAGGATGGCCTTAGTTGTTGATGGAAGAGGTATCATAGGCTGGTCGACGACGAGGACTAAGTCGGCGTCATTCACGTATGGAGATACGTCGTATCCCATGAACATTGGATGGTTTGTAGGGAAGTTCATCGTCTTGCTTCCATGCGCACTCACAGAGCCAGCGATAACTGGGATGCCCAGCATCTCCGCGAGTTCGGTGAGAGCGATCACAGTCTCTCCATATCTTCCCATCATGCCTCCTGATACGACCAAGGGGTTCTCAGCATCCACAAAGAGTTTAGCAACGGCCTCCGCAGTTGACTGACTCACTGGAATATCACTCGGCGCTCCAAGCGCGTCAAATCTTGGAACAGTCATTGGCTTAGTTAATTTTCCGCCAGTAAGATGCCCGCTACCACCGAAGAGCCAGTCATTACATATCAGGTAGACTGGTCCCCATGGCTCCGTTGACGCCTCTCTCATGGCCCTTGCTACGTGATTTGGGATATCCTCAGCGGCTCGGGGCTCAGTCTCCCATTTCACGTACTCCCTGACCATTCCACCTTGATCCACACTCTCATGAGCCCCACGCCTACCGGTGCCACTCATTCTATACATACCCGCCAATATCAGACATGGGCCGTATCCTCCCCATGCATTGTAGATAGCCCCTTTGGCGTTCATCGTTCCGACGACCCCACCTATCATAGAGACACCCACTTTCTGTCCCATAGAGGCGAGACCATAATGATATGCTGCATCGACTGCTGGCAACTCATGCAACATCATGATTGGTTTTGGCTTATCCTTTGTAAGTTCCTTCCAGGCGAGGGCGTCTGTCAGGGGGACGCATGATGTATCTGGGTTATAGAATATGTACTCCACGCCGCAGGCTTTTAATAGCTCCATCAAAGCCTCAGCATTTGTTTCATAAGATAGGTCCTCCCCCTCTTTTGGAACCCTTGTTTCGCCTTCGCTTGATGACCCTCGTACCTCTTCCCCACGCCTCAATTTATACACCTCTATACTACATCTAAACATGTATTACATCTAATAAGCTAACCTACTTGAAATTTAAACCCATCAAAGTTATTAGCTGGCTAGGTAGCTTGCTAAACACATTACGTGAACTTTGCGTTCTTCTTGAAGAATTTAGTAAAAAAAAGGAGTGAAAGTGTGATTCACTGATTTAGTGATCGTTTTATTTCTTCGATGTCCATTCCGAGTCCATCAGCAACTCGTGTCCCATACTCTGGATCAACCTTGTAGAAGAGCACTATTTGACGGAGCTGAATTTCTTTCTTCGCGTGACCAAGGTGGTCAACGATGTTTCCAATTAAATGATCACGGTCGACATCAGTCATCACCTTTCGATAGAGAGTTCTCGGTTGTTCGAAGTCATCATTAGGATGAGTATAAGCGTATCGAGCTCCTTTGCCAGACACCTTTAAGCTTGGCCATTTAGCAGTTGAATCGGGTGCTGGGCCTCCAAATGTATTCGGGTAGTAATTGGGGGCGCCTTCAAAGTCTGATTTGAGGCGCATGAATCCATCTCGTTGATAGTTCAGTACTTTTACTTTCGGGGCGTTGACGGGTAATTGTTGAAAGTTGGCTCCCAATCGGTACCTGTGAGCGTCATGATAGGAGAAGAGCCTCCCCTGCAGCATCTTATCTGGTGAAGGCGCGATTCCTGGGACGAGATTTCCGGGGGAGAATGCCGCTTGTTCAACATCGGTGAAGTAGTTGGTGGGATTTCTGTTGAGGACCATCTTGCCTACTGGTTTCAGAGGATAGTCGCCGTGAGGCCACACTTTCGTGATATCGAAGGGGTTGAAGCGATAGGTTTCTGCTTCTTCTGGGGTCATGATCTGTATGAACACGTTCCACGTCGGGTAATCTCCTCTCTCGATGGCCTCATATAGATCTCGTGTAGCATGGTCTGGATCCCTTCCCTTCAGGATTTCAGCTTCTTGTCTGGTCAAGTTCTGGATGCCTTGAGCGGTCTTGAAGTGGATTTTCACCCAGACGTACTCCTCTTTCTCATTATACCACATGAACGAGTGGCCACTGTATCCATTCATGTGTCGATGGGACTTGGGTGTTCCTCTATCGGAAAAGAGAATGGTGACTTGGTGAATAGACTCGGGTGTAAGAGACAGAAAGTCCCAGAACATATCTGGATCTTTGAGGTTAGTCGCTGGATCACGTTTTTGTGTGTGTATGAAGTCTGGAAACTTGAGAGGGTCACGTATGAAGAAGACTGGAGTGTTGTTTCCGACAAAGTCGTAGTTTCCCTCTTCTGTATAAAGTTTTACTGCAAAACCACGGGGATCACGTTCAGCGTCGGCTGATCCTTTTTCCCCTCCGACCGTTGAGAAGCGGACGACTAACTCTGTACGTTTTCCTACTTCTGATAAGAATTTGGCTTTTGTATATTTGATTAAGTCATGGGTTACCTCAAAATATCCGAATGCCCCCGCACCTTTGGCGTGAACGATACGCTCGGGGATGCGTTCCCTGTTGAAATGAGCGAGTTTATCTATGAGATGTACATCTTGGAGCAACACGGGACCAGTTGTCCCTGCAGTAATGCTGTTCTGATCGTCGTCGACAGGAGCACCAAAACTAGTTGTCAACTTCTTCTTTTTAGTGTTCATATATGCTCAAATAATTATTAGGATGCGTACATAAATAAAAGAGTATTCGTGGATACTAGTTAGCTAGTCGCTCTCCCCTCCGAACTATCTGAATACATTGTAGTCCATGAATTAGTGCATCTAGAAGCCTTGAACCATCAAAAGAAAGTCAATTATAAATTATTACATCTCGTTCTCGACTACAAAAGGCGAGTTAAACTCTTCAAAACTACGTCGTAATTAAATCACAATTTGGATACAGACGGCATCCGCAAAATCCGCTAACTAGTTAGCGGACGACGGTTCTAGGTTCTTCCTCAAGATAGTTAGCTAATGACTGTATACAAAAATATTAAATCCAATTAGCTGGCTAAACCCAAAATATAGAGGTGAATGGTATAACCTCGATTAGAGAGAAGGCTAGAGCTGTTGATAAGGGTATACGCTTATTGTAGAAATCTTAAAAATCGTGGAGATCCCTTTATTTCACTCATAGTATGGTGAAGTGGTTGAAGTGAAAGGCTTTAAGATTGGTACTGTCTCATTGACCCTCATTATAGTTTGGTCGACTCTTCTTCTAGTAAATTCCTTTTTTATTATCTATCCTGTACCTGGCACTCTTGTTTCAATCACGTTTTCCAGTGTTTTGCTCTCAAGTTTGACAGCTCCGTTACTGGGACCCTTATACGGTACGATGTCTGGAGTCATCTTTGGTTTGCTCGTTTCTTATATTAATCCTGCGACTTCCATCGGGGTGTTAACTTTTCTCGCGCCTACATTATCTGCTTTATTGAGTGGCTTGTTCCTATTCAACAAGTGGAAAGAGGCAACCCTCGTATTGCTATGTCAGATTGCAATATGGTTTGCTCATCCCTTCGCTTGGTATCAGCTTATGCCTCTTGTCTCTTGGCAGTATCTGCCTGTCATGGTGTTCATCATTGTGCCTCCGATTCGAAAGTGGATTATTCACTCGATAGTATCCAGAGACCGGAAGCGTTTACCCATCGCTCTTTGGTGTTTGGCGTGGATAGCTCGAGTTGGCGGTGATGTGGCCGTGGGCAACAACATTGCTGTTTGGGTCTTAAATTGGGGAATACCCGAATTCTACCCTTACTGGGCTCCAATGACGATTTATTATGCAATAGCAGAATCATTAAATTGTCTTATAGGAGCAATCATTGGCACAGGCGTGCTCATGAGCTTGCAGAAAGGCGGGATAAGAATAACAGCTTTAGATTTTCTTCAGTCAAAGCTAGATTTAGCGTAAGTTACAGTGAGCTAGCTAGCCTGAACGTCTCCTTCTAATTGAAGAAATACGTTAAACATCCTCAAGGCTAGCACACGCTTTGAAAAGGTTTTATCAATAGTAATAAATAATTAGCTTCTAATATAATGTTCAAAGGTGAACGAAGTGGGTTTCAAGTATTGTATGTATCCGATTGGTTATCAAGGTGGATGGTACGACGGAAAAAAATTCTTAACTATTGAAAAACTTGCCTCTGTGATTAAGGAGCAAGGCTGGGATGGAATCGCTATAAGCGGAAAGAGACCTCTGACTTCAGTTCTTGATAGGAATTTAGAAGAATGGAAGGCATTTCGAAGCTTATGTGACTCATTGGGTCTGGAGATATCTTGCTGGGAGACTTACAGTAACTTTGGCGGTCGAACAGAAGAAAGTAGAGAATCCAACTTGATCTGGATGAGAGAAATCTTCAGAGCCTGTGCAGCCATGG
>DAOVBJ010000048.1 GCA_030670615.1 Candidatus Bathyarchaeota archaeon
AGCATCGTGGTGAACCGCGGACAAATCTATATTGATCCTCTTGACTGGTTTGTTGATAAACTCAACCATGGCGGACACAGGATACTTCCCACCCACGGCGGAGAGAGCCTCGTGAAAAGGGTTTTCCTCCGATATCTCGATGAGGCCGTTCAAGGCCCTCTTGCCGAAGGAGCTGCCTGGATCGATCGGGTCAACAAACTCGGTTATGCGAGTATACCCCGAGGGGGGTTGGACCGAGGCCACATCTCACCTGGATGGGATAAAATGCTGTCCAGAGGGCTGGTTGGCCTTCTCCAGGAGGTAGCTGAAGCCCGAGATACGCTGGGCAAAGAGGCGACTGCTGAGCAACTGGCGTTCTATGAAGCCGTCGAAATCGTCTATCGAGCCAGCATTCAGTTTGCGGAGCGTTTCGCAAAACTAGCCGAGGACATGGTGCCACAGTGTCCCCAATATGGTCAACGACTGAGGACCATCGCATCAGCGTGCAGGAATGTGCCTGCCCACCGTCCACGCACCTTCCACGAGGCCCTTCAGTTCATCTGGTTTATGCATGAGCTGGTCGAGATGGAGGGCGAGTTTGTGCGGTCGATGGGGCAGTTCGATCGCACACTGTACCCCTTCTACCGCGCGGACATCGACGCCGGCCACCTTACCCGAGAGCAAGCAAAGGAACTAATTAAGTTCCTCTGGTTCAAGTATTACACACGCACCAGAGGCCAACTAAACGGTAAGAACTTCGTTTTTGGCGGACAGTATCCCGACGGCTCCGAGATAACCAATGAGCTGACCTACTTAACCCTCGAGATGTACGAGGAGTTAAACACGCCGGATCCGAAGCTTTCGGTGCGGTTCCTGCCGACCACCTCCGACAAGCTGTACAAGCGGGTGGCCAACCTGATTCGGAAAGGACATAACTCCATGGTGCTCATGAACGACGTACCGGCTGTGGAAGCACTCGTGAAACGGGGGAAGACTTGGGAGGATGCTCGGTTTTATGTGCCCATAGGCTGCTACGAACCGTCCGTGGAGGGCAAGGAGGTTGGCTGCACCATGAACGTGACGGTGAACCTGGCCAAAAGCCTCGAGTTGACCTTACACGACGGAAAAAACCCCCTCAGCGGTGAGCAGCTTGGCCCTCACACGGGGGATGCACGGTATTTCACCAGCTTTGAGCAATTATGGACGGCCTACACACACCAAATGGATTATTTCCTCGAACACGCTATCACCTACATACGAGCCGCTGAGGGACAATGGCCCCAAATTAATCCCTCACCCCTGCTCGCGGGAACCATCGACGACTGCATAACCCGTGGCAAGGATATCGGGCAGGGTGGAGCACATTACAACTCAGTGGGTTTCGTAGGCGCGGCATTGGCAAACGCTGCTGATTCCCTACAAGCCCTCAAGCAAGTGGTGTATGATGAACACCGTTTTACCATGGATGAAGTGCTTAAAGCCCTCCAGTGCAACTTTGACGGTTATGAGCGGATGCGTCAATACCTGCTAAACCGGGTGCCCAAGTGGGGAAACAACAATCCCGACGCAGACTGGATGGCTAAGCGGGTAGCTGAATACTATTGCAATAAAGTCCATACCTTCGTTAACGGTCGCGGGGGTCCCTGTCAAGCCGCCCTTTTCACCTTGACTTTCGCCTGGCAAAAGGGACGCCTTACCGGAGCTCTTCCGGATGGCCGAAAAGCCTATGAGTCTCTGGCACCAGGTCAGGGTGCGACGTATGGACGGGACAAGAAGGGAGTCACAGCGTTGATGGGGTCAGTGACAACCCTCGACGCCACGCTCACCCCGAACGGGGCGGTGCTCGATGTAACGTTACATCCGACCGCCATCAGGGGACCAGAAGGACTGGACGCCTTGGTCACTCTCATCAAGACCTTCTTCGCTCAGAAGGGTTACGCTCTCCAATTTAACGTCTACGACACGGACACTCTGCGCGACGCTCAACGTCATCCAGAAAACCATGCCGCCCTCCAGATACGGTTAACAGGATGGAGCGTCTACTTCACCACCTTATCCCAAGAAGAGCAGAATCAATTCATTGCCCGGATCAGCCATGGCTTCTAAACCTGGGGGAAAACCAGAGACTCGGGCGGTGGCTCTACAGAAATCTCCCAGCCCCGAAGGATGGATCTTCGACATAAAGCGATTTGCTGTACACGATGGTCCCGGGATTCGCACCACCATCTTTCTGAAGGGTTGCAGCTTGCAATGTCAGTGGTGTCATAACCCCGAGTCCATCAACTCCCAGCCAGAACTCATGCTTCATACCCGACGCTGCATCTCCTGTGACACCTGTCTAACGGTCTGCCCTACGGGAGCCCACCAAAAAACTGAAAGGGGTGAACGGACGTTTGACCGAGGTCGTTGCGACCTTTGCGGTCGATGTGTCGCGTCCTGCTATGCAGAAGCTCTGGTGATGGTGGGTCGACGGGTCTCCGTTGACGACGTGATGGCGGTGGTGCGGGAGGATGCTCCTTTCTACGAGCGTTCGGGAGGGGGCGTAACCCTATCCGGGGGGGAGCCTCTGGTGCAAGGTGACTTCACGGTGGCCCTCCTATCGCAATGTCAGGCCGAGGGGTTTCACACGGCAATCGATACCTGCGGCAATGTAAAGTGGAGGGTCATCAACCGAGTCTTACCCTACGTGGATCTAGTGCTCTACGACGTCAAACATATCTCGCCGCATCAGCATAAGCGGTACACGGGAGCTTCCAACCGACTTATACTCAATAACCTGCGTAGACTCTGTAACTGCGGGGTTCACGTTGAGATCCGCATGCCGATCATCCCCACCATCAACGACTCCCAGAAGACCATTGAATCGACTGCCCGCTACCTGGGATCCCTGAACAACATTACAGCGGTCAGATTGCTACCCTATCACCGGCTTGCTGGATCCAAATATCAGAGCCTTGGACGAGAAAACACGATGCCCGACATAGCGCCTCCATCCACCCGTCAAATGCGGGAAATCGCCCAGTGGATGAGCCAGTACAACCTGAAGATAATCATTCCCTAGATGGGAGTTGACTCATGACCCTGCAGCAATATCGGAACGAAGTGAGGTTCTCGTATCGCGTTAGAGAAAACTCAACCGTGAGTAGTCCCTTTTTTTTGAGAAATGAGGTGTGACCTCTATCACATTTAGGTCTCTGCTTGATAATCTGGCAGGATGTCTTCAATGTTTCGCACCATGGGGAAGGCATACCCGCTCAACCCAACAATGATGCCTAATATCCCGGCGATGAAGAACATGGACTTCATGCCAGCTCCAGGGCCTGTGCCAATAAGGCCACCGAGGACGCTGGCTAACTGTCCTCCAGGCATCATGGCAGGTTCAAAGACGTAGTCTGCTAAGGGTCCCGACAGAAGCATTGATATGGGAGTGCTGATCTGCGCAATTAAACTTCGAGTGGCGAAGACACGTCCCTGTAGGTCGGGAGCCACCTTGATTTGCCAGATGGCTTGGTTGGAGCCATTGAGAATGGGCACAAAGAACATGGCGAAGAAGCCAGCGACGGCCCAAGCGTACGGGTGATCTCCGATGCCAAATCCCACCATGCCGACCATGGTCAGGGTCATCCCTACCAACACGCCATGAATCTTCCGTTTCGGGCCTCCCCAGATGCTTAACACTACGCCGCCGACCAGTCCACCGACGCCAAGTGTTGACTGGATGATCCCTAAGATGGTAGTATCGTTTCCCGTGCGGACTAGGACCATGGGCGTGAATACGGTCGTGGCGAAGGACACAACTAGGTTGAGGGAGAAGAAAACCAGTTGTAACCCGAGTAGGCTGCGGCGGTGAATAATGTAGCGGAATCCGTAGGCCGATTCCGTCCAAAGGCTGCCCTTACTTCCGCGACCTTCCTCGGAGACCGGGGGCTGGGGGACGTGAATCAAGAACAACGTGCCAATGGCTATCAGAAAGGTCGCTAAATCAATGATGAGAATGTTATGCAACCCGATGAGGTTCAGGAAGATGGCGGCCAGCATTGGGGCAAAGATTCCAGTGCCGAATTGGGCCATGGAGCGCATTCCGCTAGCGCGGCCATATTGTTCCTTGGAGACCATTGTCGTTATGGCAGCGGAGTAGGCTGGGAACTGGAATGCGTGAAAGAACCCCGTAAAGGCTCCTGTTATGTAGAGGTGCCAGATTTGCAGGTTGCCCGTGGAAAAGAGCAACAGCACAATGATAGTGGATAAAGCGGCAGCTAAATCACTGAGCATCATCGTCAGTTTTCGGTTCCACCGATCCACTAATGCCCCTGCAAAGGGACTCACGATGATTGCGGGGGCGAAGGAGAAGAAGCCGACTAAAGCCAACGCGGTGGCTTGTCCCGTGATCTGCCATGCCCAGATAGTGAGAGCGAAACGGGTCATGCCGGTGCCGAGAAGGGAGATCACCTGTCCGATCAAGACAACGGTAAAGTCACGAAAACCCGTGGGGTGCGTGTGGGTCATGGACTCTTCTCCGTCGTGTTTTTGGATTGCTTGCGATGACTTGAGTTATTAAGCTTTCTTCATTAAAATCAGGAAGATGTTATAGAGAAACGAGAAGACGATAAAGATTTCCCATTCAGCTTAAAGTTGAGTCTGTATAATAACGTTGGAAACGTTCTATGGGGTGTATGGGTCTTTGAACCTTTGTTTATTCAACCCTCATTTGAACGTCCGTTACTCAGAATTCCTAGGGTTCTTAGCTTATTGTGGTACTCAGCTAGTTAGCTAGAAACGCACGTGACAACTGATACACTCGATTTTGAGCGTTCTTATAATCCTGTAGTCCTATTTTTTTTTCTAAATATCTATGTCTACTGAAAAGATATATATGTAGATTCAAAGGAAAAAGCCGTTTCAGGGATAACTAAAACCAGACTGTTAGCTGATGACTGGAGAAGAATTGCCTGCGAAATTTAGATGGGAAAAAGATAATTCTAAGGTCTGAATTTAAGTAGGTAGAGGGATAATTACGTTGAGTAGTAGACATGTAACGGTGGTTGAGACTTACCCCATAGACAGATGCCGGTATTGCTTGGTTGGGTTTCCAGACGTTGGTCTCGTGTCCTCCATCGCCTTGGGTCACGCCGTTCTAGAAGCGCAGATGACTGAGGTCGGTCATCTGGTGTCAGACGAATTTCCACCGGTGATCGTCGTTCACGACGGTGTCCCAAAACCGCCTTGTAGGCTCTATCAAAAGAATGATGTGGTATTTGTAGTCTCAGAGATGCCGATAGATTTCAACTTCATCACGCCCATTGCCCGTTCCCTCGTCGATTGGGCTGAGTCTAAGAATGTTGAGCTTTTAGTAACTACATCCGGTATCGCGGTACCTAACCGACTTGAGATCGAGGTGCCTGAAGTCTACGGTGTAGCCTCATCCGCCGCTGTCAGGAAAGTTATGGAAGACGCTGGGGTCAAGGCGTTGGAGGAAGGATTCGTCGCAGGCCTTCACGCAGCCTTGATGAAGGAGTCTCTGAAGAAGAGGGTTCCAAGCCTGATACTGCTCACTCAGTCCCATCTGAAGTACCCCGACCCCGGCGCAGCAGCCTCTTTGATCGACGCCTTGAACCGATTGGTTGGATTAGACGTGGACACCAAGGCGTTATTGGTCCACGAGGGCGAGGTGCGTTTGCGGTTGAGGGCCCTGATGCAGAGGACTCAAGAGAATATGCAACAAGTGAAGAAGGGGCAGGAGCAAGAAATTCCCCTATTATATTCGTAGCAGGTGATTAAGGTTGGTTCTAGGTTTGTTTGACGAGCTTGCGCGGGAGATGTGGGATCTTCGACGTGAAAGTTTAGCGCCGTTGGCGAGCGTGTCGGAGACGGAAGACCTGGTTATCGTGGAGGTGGATCTACCTCTCGTGCAGAAGAATGATATCCGGCTGAGGCTGATTGAGGAGGGACTTGAGGTGGAAGCGTCATTGACGAGGTGTGTACGCTTCGAGCGGTGGGGAACCGTTCAGAGGAGCTGCGAGTTCCGATCATTCTACAGGATCATGCCTTTACCCTGTCCCGTAGTCGCAGAAGGGGCTACCGCCGCCTTCAAGAAGGGCATTTTGCGGGTTGAATTAAAAAAGCGGAGGGAGGTAGAGCACCGGATATCCATAACATAGCTAATTAGCTAAAGTAACCATCACTGTCTAAACCTTAAACACCGTTATTCATTTCATAACTCTATATGTAGATCAGTGTTAACTATTATCTTGATTAAACGTAAGATGTTTATTATATAGAACGTTTTTCAGCAACAGCATCAAGAAGCTTTTTAGCTACTTTTTGCTTTGTTGCAAGGGGAACATGAATGACTTTTTTATTCCCATCAATTATAAAGAGTTCGTTAGTGTCTACCATAAATCCAACTCCTTCTCTTCCCACGTCATTTACAGCAATTAAATCAGCTTTTGCGGTTTTTAACCGTTCATACGCGCTTTGAATTAAGTCCTCATCTGACAGCTTGTATTCTGCCCGAAATGCGACGAGAAATGTTTTTGGACTAATCTTTTTTACAACATCGATAATTTTAGGAGTCGGCTTCAATGTCACAACAAGTTCAGGTGTGATACGTGTAGAGACTTTGTGTTTGTATTGTTTTATGAGGGCCCAATCTGCAACTGCCGCGGTAGCAATTAGGAGATCGATTCTTTTTGACTTCAACTCTGAAAAGACCGCATCATGCATTTCTTTCGTCGTCTCAACCTGAATCACCTTGGCTTCTCTGGGAAGATTCGCGCTCCCAGGTCCATATACTATTGTTACTTCAGCACCTCTTCTCAAAGCGTCCATAGCTA
>DAOVBJ010000181.1 GCA_030670615.1 Candidatus Bathyarchaeota archaeon
TGTTGCCCATACGGCGAATACCCCACGCAGAAAGTGAAACGATTTGCTTTCCCGACATAGCTAGTTAGGCTCAGGCTTCGCTAGCTAGCTGAAAAAATGGGGATGTGTATGCTAAATAGAGAGATATGGTAGCCCGGAGGAGATTCGAACTCGTATCATAGTCTTTTTTGAGCTTGATGTAGAATAACGACATCAAATACTCTATATGATGTAGCCTACTCCGCTACGATTTCAACTCATTTCGATTATAAGGACAAGGGTGTGAACGAGTGTGTGGATCTACACCACCCCGCCACGTTTTCCCCCCTCATGGCACCTTTTTGTTTGAAGACAGTGATGCAGGATTCTTTTTTCTTGATTTGAACGTTCTTTAAGGTCAGTTACGTGTTAAGCGTTTTCCAAGCCCCCAGAAATGCTTTGGAAACAACGACTTCCTCTCCAAACTTTTTTCATGGCTATACCTCGACTCAGGCTTGGTCAGATGTCGATGGGCGCGGGGAGGCGGAATGTATAATCTTTCGGAGAGCGTCCTTTTAATGGGAACAACGCGCTTCTCCGCGTTTCTATCGCGTCGACCACATTTCTTGCATCGAAAGCCCTGTCCTCTACCCATGGATTCCATGCTCTTCCCACAAGATTGGCAGACAGGGTTTCTCAACATCGTCTTACTCGCTAACTTGATGACTCGCATCTTTTCCAGGTTGATGGTCGTAGGGTTTCCGTTGGATGGACGTCTGACTCCTCCATAGACCTCCACAACGTCTCCGTTCATCAATTTTCTCACCTCGTTCTTAAACTTACCCGTTGGCTCGTAGGCAGCACAGTCTATGTGCCCGCCTTCATCACCAAGGGTGAAAATCACATGTCTGCCCGGAATGGTTTTTGGCTTGTTTATGATCGAACCGGTAACTACAACCGTGCAATTGGGACTGGCTTGACTGATGCTATCGATGTTACAGAGGTGAGCGTCGGTTCCCTGATTGGTTCTGAAGACAACCCACCGCTCAACTGCTTCGAGGACTTTAAGCATTCCAAAAGCCTTTTTCACCACATCAGACGTTTCTCCCCGTATTCCCAGAAGCACAGGATCGGGGCCCCGAGGCGTGATTAAGATTCGTCTCTTCGCATCATCCACATTGCTAAAGGTCAGCCCTCTGGTCTTAACGTTCATTTTAAAAACTGAAGTGTCATCAACTCTCCTTAAAGTCCCTCTGTTTTTTTGGCTCCTGTACGCAATTAACTCGTAGGTGTGGTCTCTGAATAGGGGTTCGCCTATGGCGGCTAACGCCCCTATTAAGCCCCTTCCTCCCTTAAACCCGATGGCTTCGCATTGAAAGCGTTGGATAAGCCGTATTGCCTCGTCTCGTCTAACGATCCTCGTAATGGTTCTGCGGGCAAATTTGGTGAGAGCGGGTGGAATTTCTTGTCCTGCGTAGACTACTATGCCTGGTTCTGTGCCAGGGGCATCGAGGTCAGCATTCTCCTCCACAGTTTCCATGACCTCTTCAACCAGGCTTTCCTTCAAGTCTTCATCGATCTTCACTCTGAGGCAGAGAGCGCCATTTCCCCGGGTCTTCCATGGGACATTGGGGTTTAGTCGAATGAGGTGAGGGTAGTCAAGGAATACCGCGTTCATTCCACATATTTTTTCAACAAGTAGTGCTGCAACATAGGTTGTACACCCCTGCTTCGTGGAATCCGTGTCGTCGATTCCAATATGTAGAAACGATTCCATCGAGTTGTTCGCCACTCACAACTTGCTGATCTCTAAGGGAAAGCCTGTGCTAAAAGGAGAACCGCGTAGTCTCTCAGGCTTATTCTGGTTCTTCCATAACAATCATTGTGAGGGTTGTCCGAACCCTGTCAAGTCGACGTATCTTCCACGTGACTATTTCTTTCAATCGGTTCATTGACTCCGCCTCAACCTTTGCCACTATGTCATAGGCGCCATAAACGACGTGGGCTTCTACGACATTGGCGATTTTATTGAGGGCGTTTATGACTTCATCTTCTGCACCGATTTCGGCATTAATCAAAACAAATGCTAAGTGCATACTTTTTTCCTCCCCTCAAAGTCTTAGTGTTCTCCCTTTTTACGTTTTCTACAAAAAACGCGTCAGGCGACTCGTAATTTAGGCTTCTCACTTCGAGGCTTAAAACAAGGATGACCATTTAAGCCTTTTCTGTTGAATAAATCTTCCAAGACACTTGTTACTTCGATGCCAGAACCTGGTTGAAAAAGTGAAGTTCAACAGTTCTCTTCATCCATGATTAAATATTTAAAATCGTTGCAGATCTAATTACTATGAGGAGTGTCCTCCTTTGAACGCAATTACAAGTAGGGAAATGAAAGCATTAGAAATGAACGGCGAGTACTTCGGCGTCTCAAGACTTCAGATGATGGAAAACGCTGGAAGAGCCCTCGCCACTGAAGTAGATTCCAGACTGAATGACGAGGAGTCAAAGGTAATCATTTTTGCAGGGGTCGGGGGAAATGGGGGCGACGGCTTCGCCGCAGCGCGGCATCTGGCCTGTTTTGGACGTGACGTGACCTTGGTGTTGGTAGGGCGACCCAACCAGATCCAGAGGGAAGAGGTCAAAAAAAACTGGGAGGCAATACAATTCATGACAGATACCTTACAGACGATAATTGCTGGAGACTCCGTTCTCATCCCCAACCTCGACGGAGACATCGTTCTGGACGCGCTTCTTGGAATAGGCGCGCGAGGCCCTCTCAGGCCTCCCATACTCCACGCGGTTAAACGGATCAATGAAATGCACGGCTTTAAAGTCGCTGTAGACGTGCCCACAGGCGTGAACGCGGACACAGGAGCGGTCTCCAATGAAGCTGTGAAAGCGGATCTAACCATAACCTTCCACAGACCTAAGAGGGGCCTCTACGAAGCGAAGGCGTATGTTGGAGAACTTGTGGTGGCGAATATCGGACTTCCTAACGAAGTTGAAACTCATGTTGGGCCGGGGGATGTTTCCCTAGTCTGGAAACCCCGATCACCTGAAGCTCATAAAGGAGATTTCGGACGTCTCCTCGTCGTTGGTGGAAGTGAAACCTACTC
>DAOVBJ010000130.1 GCA_030670615.1 Candidatus Bathyarchaeota archaeon
AACCCTTGTTCCTTCCAAGGTTCGGGAACAGTAGCAGCTTCTCTTCCATGTGACTGCTTTAATTGAGGCATTTATAACGGTTTGAAGGGTCTTTTTCAGTTTTCGACTGTCTTCGATAATTAATTCGGCGGATAACCGCTCTTGCAGCCCGGCGGCCATGTTGGTGACGAAGCAGAGGGAGACGTAGCACATCTCTAATTCACGGGCTAAAACCACTTCAGGCAGTCCCGTCATCCCCACCACGTCGCAGCCGAGGCCTCGGACCATTCTTATTTCTGCGGGAGTCTCGTAGCGGGGGCCATCGGTGCAGAGGTGGATCGCGTCGCCCCATACCCGTTCTCCGCTGCCCTCAGCTGCCTGTAAAAGGATGTTCCGCAACTCGGGGCAATATGGTTCAGAGACATCGATGTGGGTCACGGGCGCCTCGTCGTAGAAGGTTTGCACGCGATTTCGTGTGAAGTCGATGAAGTCCACCGGAACCGCTAGGTCGCCGCCGCTGTATTTGATGTTTATTGCTCCCACCGCATTGGTGGCGAAGACTCGTTCAACGCCCAAGGCGTGGAGGGCCCAGATGTTGGCGCGATAGTTGATTTTATGGGGGGGCTGGGTGTGTTTCTCGCCATGCCGCGGCAGAAAGGCCACGCCCTTGCCTCCGACCACGCCAACAGTGATCGTGGGAGCGGGGCCGTAGGGGGTTCCCACGCGAATCTTCGTTCCGTTCTCCATGAGTACGGAGAACCCGGTTCCTCCGATGATCCCTATTCTCGCTTTTTTCATGTTAAGCCTCCGTTTTCTTAAAGTATTCTTCAAGCCGTCTACCCTGTCGTAGAGTGACAAAGACGGTGATGATGGTTATAACTATGCTGGAAGCAATTATGGTGGTGAGTTCAATCCAGTATTTCATGGGGACAGGCCACACTTCCAACAGCAGGATTTCGGACGCGTGGAGGGCTACTTCTCTCATAAATACGCCGACAACCAAGCCCACGATGCTCCACAGCATCCGGGAATCACGCATAAAGTAGAGGTACACGCTTAAGCCACCGATAAAGACGGTTAAGGAGATAAAGATCAGGTCAACCGCGTATTTTAACGCGTATCCCACCACTAGCGAGATCTGAGGCAGCCAGGTCTCGAAGCTGCCAACGTTTTCGAGGAGAATCCCGTAGGTTTGGTACACGGCTAATCCGCCAATTATCAGCGATGTGCTCGTGGTAAACAGCCGCACCAAATTCAGGGGGCTCGGATAGATGTATTCAACCACCACTTTGTCGATGGAGAAGCCTTTAATGATCAGGAGTGCGCCCACAACCACGAGGAGAACGACACTGGGATTGACGACTTCCACGAATTGCCAGAGTAATCCCATTATCAACAAGAGTATGCCTGGGGCCCCGAAGATCCATCGGGAGTAGTAGGGGTCCTCTACCGCCTTTCGCAAATAGCGTGAGAGTAACATCCAGCTCTCTTCGATTGATTCGCTGTGGCGAACAACGATTCGTTTAATGGACAGGATGGGGATCTGGGACTGGATGATGGGAATGACGGCCTCATCGCTGAAGCCATCGGTCACGAGGACCACACTATTGGCTGGAAACGCGTCTAAGACCGCGAGGAGCTGATCTCTGATCACTTTATCGGCGTTTATTCCCCCCTGATTCGATCCGACGATCGTGGCGATCTCATAGTCTGAGAGGTTGACGTCAGGGGAAAGCCCATCGTAGAATTGGACGGCACCGAAGATGGCGTTGGCATCGCTTTCTTCGGGGTCGGTTAACGCCAATTGGGTGGCCGCATCCAGATTCTTGGTTCGCCCAATGAGGGGAGTGGCGACTCCTGTTTTATCTCCGATGTCGTTGTCTCTGTCGACGCACAGAACCAAGATCTTTTCGATTTTCTCGGACATCGGAGCCTCCTCACCCCGTTTGTAACCCGATATTATGTTTGTGTTTTACAGATTTAAACAAGACCCTTGTCAAGCAGGGCTTTAAACTCTTCAAAGGACATTTTCTTCTTTTCCTTGAGTTTTTCGGTCGCAGTTTTACTCTGAGCCTCCGCTTCGGCGGCAACGACCCGCTTTCGTTTCTCCTCCTCAAGTCGGTGTATCTGAGACGTCAAATCCCGTAACTGCTGCATGCAGCCAGTATACGTGGAACGCATTGCCTTCGCTTCTTTCAGGCAGTCCAAGAATCGTTGATGGGTGTGATCCGCCTCAACCTTCACCTCCCGGAACTCCTCTGTTTTCGCCAGCATTTGAACGTGGTGTTCCTGACTCTTCGCGGCGAACGAGCGTATCTGCTCGTTGACCTCGAATAGTTGACGCTTGAACGCAGTAATGACTTGTCGAAGACTCGTCAACTTCGTGTGTACAAGGGACTGGTCGCGGTGAATGACGCCTTCTTGCTCCAGTGCTCGAATCTGCTTGATGAGTTGGGCTTCTTGATCAAGCGTCAAGGGATTCGTCTGAATTTCCCAATCCAGACTTTCAATTTGCTGTTGCACATCATCCGCGCTTCTAATGGTTCTATCTGCTAGAGACAGGAATTGTTCCCGTGATACATGAAATTTGCGACGTTCTTCTTGAAGCCCCATACTAAGGTTGTCCCGTTCCGCTTTCAGCGACTGGATCTTTTCATGTAACAGATCCCGCTGCGCCTTGAAACGTCGTACCTCTTCTCGAAGTTTTTTACCGTGATCGTTTAAAGAGTCCCTCTTTGAAACCCATTTCTCAACGTCAGCATCCAGAGAGCGTAATGTTTCTCGGTGGGACATGGCTTGAGCCTCAACCGCATCAATCGTTTCTTGGAGGAGAGCCGCTTCGTCAGACATAGTATATGTTATCTAGTCGAAAAAGAGATAAAAATATATCCGAAGAAATTTCGTACAGCAAAGCCGCCGTAAGCAATTTAGCTTTCCTGTTTCTGAATAGCTAGCTAGGCTAGCTGTTCGCAAGCCTTTCATTTTCTCTAACGTCTTTTGAGGCTCTCGAAGGTTTTCTATCACGGAAGTCCAAAGGACAGAAAAGGATAGAAGAGCAATGAAATTCGAGAAGAGGCTATTCGAAGACTGGTTCTAATTCAAAGCTTGTTCAACATCCACTTCAACGGTTGCGTCGGGTAAGGCTAATTCGGGTGATTCGCCGAGACGGGGGTCTGCAACAAGGGGTGGGTAAGGCGCCTCATCGAATGCAGTGATAATAAGGATAACCGTCTCGTAACAAGCTACTCGAAGCGACTCTTGATAACTGTTTTTCACATCGTCCATCTAGTAAAAACTTAGGAGATGCCCCTTCTTCGTTCATCTAAGAAGTTTTTCATTTTTTGCCCCAAGGCAACAGGGCGTCGACCTGTGCACCCGCCCGGGTGAGGCTTTTATTTCCAGCGCTTAGACGCATTTGGTGGATTGCCATGTCGAAAGTGAAAATAAGGTCCCGTATGGGGAATTGTTTTTGGCGTTCCAAAGCTTCGAAGTAGACTTACCACTTTTTTTGAAGGAAAGGTTTAAACTTTTGCATTTCTTTCGTCGCCCGTGTCAACTGAATATGAAGCGTCGCCTCGTTCTCAAGTTTACGGTTGAGCTGGTACGTCGCTATGCGGCGGTAAGTCTTTCGTATGACGGGGATGAAGGCATCCACTTCCTAGGATATCTGCTTGCGAATTTTGTTCATTATAGCAACTCTTGTATCGGATGTTGAGTTCGTTAGCTATGTAGTTAGATGACCTCTTCGCCGCCCGCGAAGATTCTCATTAGAAAGGAGTGGAGGCTGATGAAGCCTCTCTCGGTCTTTGACGAGGTGGGAATGAGGGAAAAAGATAGGCCGAGACTGGAGATCAGCCGCATGACGCTTCGACTCATGAGCCGCTTCGTGCCAGTAAGCTCCCGTTCAATAGCGTTTTCCAAAACTCCAACCCGGCGCCCATAGTTGAGGATTTCATTAACCGTCTTGCTGGGAAGTAAGTCCACCTTGGAAAGGACGTAAAGCTGGGGAAGGAAAAACCGGTTGCGTACTGCTGTCGCCAGAAACATGTTGGAAACGT